>JALQXY010000130.1 GCA_023262945.1 Rickettsiales bacterium
CTACATTAAGCATCATCACAACAAACAAAAATAATACTGCAACAGCACCTACATATACTATGAGCATTATCATGCCTAAAAATTCAGCACCAATCATAATGAATAGGCACGAAATACTTATAAAATCTAAAATTAAGAAAAAAACTGAATGAACAGTATTTCTTGAAACTGTAACCATTATTGCTGAAATAATTGGGTATTTAATTTATGGAAATGGTATTATCCCCAATTTTGACCATAATTAATATCAACTTTTAGTGGCGTGTCTAAAATGAAGGCACGCTCCATGTTGTTTTTTATAATTTTAATTAAAGATTCTTGATTTTCTTTGCTGGTTTCGATTATTAATTCATCGTGAATTTGCATAATCATTTTAGCTTCTATATTTTCTTTTTTAAAATGATGATCAAGTTTTATCATAGCTTTTTTAATTAGATCGGCAGCGCTACCTTGAATTGGAGCATTAATAGCCAACCTTTCAGCTTCTCCTCTTAATATTGGATTTTTATCATTAATATTGTTGATAAAACATTTTCGACCAGAAATAGTTTTAACATAACCATGATTGCGAGCAAAATTAATGCAATCTTTCATAAATTTATCAATACCAGGATAAGTGGCGAGATACGAATCTATATATTCCGAAGCTTCTTTACGCGATATTTTTAACTGTTTTGCTAGCCCAAAGCCGCTAATGCCATATATTATACCAAAATTTATAGCCTTAGCTTTTGATCTAAGATCTTCGCTAACTTCATTTTCATTGATACCAAAGACTTGACTGGCGGTGATTTTATGGATATCCTTATCTTCTTTAAAGGCTTGAATAAGATTATTAATTTTAGCTATATGAGCAATAATTCTTAATTCAATTTGTGAATAATCTGCTGAGATTAGAATATTATTTTTCTCAGCAATAAATGCTTGACGAATTCTGCGTCCTTCGATGCTTTTAATTGGAATATTTTGTAAATTTGGCTTGCTAGAGGTTAATCTTCCAGTAATGGTTGAGGTGGTGGAAAAATGAGAATGGATACGATTTGTTTCTGAATTTATTTCTTTGGGTAGGGCGTCGCTATAAGTGTTCTTGAGTTTAGAAAATTTACGAAAATCAAGTATTCTGTCGGCAATAATATGTCCAGCAAGAGACATTTCTTCCAAAATAGATGATTTTGTTGAAAGGGCTCCAGTTTTTTTTGATTTTTTATCACTCTCTAATCCCATCTTATTAAATAATATTTCAGAAAGTTGTTTAGTAGAAGCGATATTAAAATCGCAGCCAGTAATTTGATAAATCTCGGCGCTTAATTCTTTAATTTTCTGATCAAATTCATCAGAAAGTTTTTTCATTTTACTAATATCAATTTTAACTCCAGAATTTTGCATTTTAAGTAAAACTGACAATAAAGGCTTCTCATAACAAATATAAGTTTGATTAAGTTTTTGTTGAAAAATTTGCGGAGCAAGAATGCTATACAGCTTACTAATGCTTTGATTTTTGAAGCATAAAAAATCTATTTTCTTATCGTTATCATCAAAAAAAATTGGCTTTTTATCTTTGGCTAAATCTTCAATTGCCGCGCCGTATCCATTTTCTTCAATATCTTGAGCAAGGTTAAGATTGATTAATTGTCGTAAATCGCTTTTAGTAGAAGATGTTAATAAATGACTAATGAGATGCAAATCTTCAAAAATTATATTATTGTCACTTAATATTATTTTTCTTATTTGAGGAATTTCTAAGGCTAAGCTACAAAAATCTTTAAAGTTATAAAAAATCTTTTTTATTGAATTATCTAGTAGTAATTTTTCTAAAATAGCAATACCATCAATGTCATTATCAATATTTTGCTGCTTTATTTCTTGATTAAATAGATCAAAATTTCCCAAAGCTTGAAAATCTCTATTAATATTGAAGTAATAAATATTTGTTTCTTTGTTATCGGATATAGGATATATCGTAATAGTTTCTAGCTTTTTGTTAAAATCATTGTAATCAATTGATACTATGCCGCTTTTAATCGATTCTTGATAAATTTCTTGAGTAATTTGATTATTATTGATAGATATTTTTTTGATTATTTGATTACTTTCTTCTTCTTTTATTTCTTTATAATTAGCTTTATTCTCAATTTTTTCAATTGCTTGCTGATTAATATTAAAATCCTTTTTAACCCTTTCCATTAGCGAGCGAAATCCATGCTCTTGTAAAAATTCTATTAATTTTATTGGATCGATATTTTTTATAGCTAAATCGTCGATATTGATATTTAAATCCACTTTTTCATCAAGTTTGATTAGTGTTTTTGATAGCTTAGCATTGGCAATACCCTCTGCTATAAGATTTTTACGACGTTCTTGAGGTATGGCTTGATAATTTTGCAATAAATTTTCTAAATTATCGAATTGATTAATTAATTCAGCTGCTGTTTTAGAGCCAATTCCTTTTACTCCAGGAACGTTATCGGAAGAGTCGCCAATTAATGATAAAACATCTAATATTTTATTTGGCTTAACAAAAAACTTTTCCTCAACTTCTTTGATGCCAATAAATTTATTACGCATAGCATCATACATAAAAACTTTGTCACTGACTAATTGCATCAAATCTTTATCTGACGAAACTATTAAAACTTCATAATCTTGTTCTTGCGATTGCTTGGTTATGGTGGCTATAATGTCATCTGCTTCAAAGCCTTTTTTTTCTAGAGTAGCAATATTTAAAGCTTGTGCAGTACGGCGAATTATTGGAAATTGTGGCTTTAAATCTTCTGGACATTCTGGACGATTGGCTTTGTATTGATCGTAAATTTCGTTGCGAAAAGTTTTGCTACCAGAGTCAAAAGCTATAACAATATGAGTGACATTAAGACCAGCAAGAAGTTTGATAAGCATATTAGTAAAACCATAAACTGCGCCAACTGGAACTCCTTGTGGATTTGTTAATGGCGGTAAAGAATGATAGGCGCGAAAAACGAATCCATAGCCATCAATAATTGCAATTTTTTTAGTCATTTTTAATAATTAAAAATTATGAGTTGAGTTTACTAATTTTAATGATTAATACTAATTTTGTTTACTGTTTTTATTTTTAGGTTAAAAGAAAAGAAAATGAAAGCTGTATTTCTATGCAGCTTGAGAGTTTTTTAATTTAAAAAATGAAATCAGAAATCAAAGCATAGTGTTTTATCAACTTAACATCACTCCTAAAATTAATTGATTATTAAGTTATGTATCGTCTTTACCATCATCCGATTTGTCCATTTTCACGGAAGGTAAGGCTGCATTTAGCGGCAAAAAATATTGTTTTTGATTTGATATCAGAAAACTTTTGGCAAAGACGTCAAGAGTTTGTTGCTATTAGTCCATCTTCAAGAGCTCCTGTACTGATTGATAGCGATAATGATGTGGTTATTTGTGGCGGTCATGTTATTGCTGAATATATCGAAGAAAAATATCAAGATGGACGCAACTTTATTGGCGATAATTTAATTGATAGAGCTGAAGCGCGTCGTCTGCAATCTTGGTTTGATGATAAATTTTATCGCGAAGTAGTAAAATTTGTTCTTAATGAAAGATTTTTTTATCGATATTTTTCTTTATCAACAACCCCTAATGCTGAAATATTAAGAATGGCAAGTAAAAATTCGGAAAGCCATTATCAATATATTGAAGAAATTCTCGAAACTAGAAAATATCTTGCTGGCGATTTAATGTCTTTAGCTGATTTTACTGCGGCAGCCCAAATATCACTACTTGATTATTTTGGTGATGTTAATTGGTTGCATTATAAATCGATGAAAGAGTGGTATAGTATTATTAAATCGCATAAAATGTTTGCCCCGCTACTAAAAGACCGTCTTAGTAATGTAAGACCTTGTCGTTGGTATTCTAATCTTGATTTTTAGAAAAGTGATAGAATTGAATTATAAATTCGCTTCGTTATTTCTTAATCAGAATAACTATCATGATTTTACCATAGAAAAAATAGCTGGAGATGCTTCTTTTCGTTCATATTATCGAGTTGCCTGTAAGCAAAAAAGTTATATTTTAATGTTTGCTCCACCATCTTACGAAGATGTAAATACTTTTATGAAGGTTGATAATTTACTTCGTCAAAATTCTTTTCTTGCTCCAGAAATTCTGGCCATTGATAAGAAAAGCGGTTTTTTGTTATTGCAAGATTTTGGTGATATTAGTTATGGTAAATTTTTAATAGAGAATAAAAATTCTGAAATAGAGCTTTATAAAATGGCTTGTGATGAATTGATAAAATTGCATAAACTTGATTACGATCAATATTCTTCATTGCTACCAAAATATAATAATGCTGTTTATTTGCGTGAAGTTTGGCTTTTTATTGATTGGTATCTATTGTTAAGTAACAAAAAGATTAACCTGCAACAAAAGCAGCAATTTAAGAATCTATGGTTTGAGCAATTTGATCAACTTAGTAAAGAATCTCGCTTTTTAGTTTTAAGAGATTATCATGCGGATAACCTTATGTTAATTAACGATTCTTATCAAAGAAAAGTTGGTTTATTGGACTTTCAAGATGCTTTAATTGGCTCTAGAGCTTATGATTTGGTATCTTTACTTGAAGACGCTAGACGAGATGTATCTAATGCAACGGTTAATGAAGTCATTAATTATTATATTAGTAAGTCAAAAATTAATCATCAAGCATGGTTTAAAGATTATGAAATTTTATCCCTACAAAGAAATATTAAAATATTAGGAATATTTGCTAGGCTAGCAATTCGTGATAATAAAAAAAGATATCTTGATTTAATGCCAAGAGTTTTAGCTCATGTTAAAAATCGTCTAAATTCAAATACTCATGATTTCTTGGCAATAAAAATCTTTCTTAACAATCTTTTATAGTAGGATTTTGGTTAATATTATAACTCCTTCAAATAAAATAATCATTAAAGCCGCCATAGCAATCTGACTTAAAACATCTGGTGGAGTTAAGATGGCTGAGATCAAAAAAAATAACAGAATCCAATATTTTCTTTTGCTAGTTAATGTAGAAATTGAAATAATTTTAAATTTAATTAGGCTAAATAGTATTAAAGGTAATTGAAAAGCAAAACCAAAGCCAAAAATAATATTCTTAGTAAAAGATAAATACTGACTAATTCTAACTTCAAGCTCAATTGCTATTTGAGATGAATTTGCTAAATTACGATTTTCAAAGTTAAGAAAAAAATTAAAAGCTAAAGGTAATATATAATAATAAGCAAAAATAGCTCCACAGAAAAAAAGCAAAGGTGACGATGTTAATAAGGTGATTATAAATCTTTTTTCATTTTTATAAAGAGCTGGTGCTAGAAAAAAATATATTTGAGTCAAAAAGATCGGTGTTGTAAAAAAAACAGCAGATATAAAAGATAATTTTATATAGCTAATAAAAGCCTCAGCTGGTGAAGTAAAAATCAAACGATAATCTTCTTTATTGGTAATGGATTGACTAAAAGGCATTAATAAAAAGTTATAAATTTGTTGCGAGAAATAATAGCAACAGCAAAATGCAATAATAAAAAATGCAAAAGCAATCAATAATCTTAAGCGCAGTTCTTGTAAATGTTCTTGCAATGTCATTATAAGTTATTATTTTTGAATGACTAAATTTTCTAATACCAATTCCCATCTAAAAATAAACAATATGACAAAATATTTTTGAGATAAAAATTGTAAAAAATGCAAGTCCTATAGCTATAGGACTTAAGGCTTTTTGTAATTTTTAGCCAAAAAGATGAAATCAGATTGTTTAGTTTTTATATATGTTTTTAGGTG
>JALQXY010000145.1 GCA_023262945.1 Rickettsiales bacterium
TTATCTTTCCCATCTTTAATTGTTTTTTAACCAAGAAATTAACTTATACCAATTCCCATCTAAAAATGAACAATATGACGAAATATTTTTTAAGATAAAGTCAGATTGTTTAGTTTTTATATATGTTTTTTAGATGGGAATTGGTATTATTGCTTTTATCAATCTTTTGAGGCTTTTGGCCTTGTGGTTGCGGCATTTGAAGCTTCTGGCCTTGTGGTTGCAGCATTTGAGGCTTCTGGCCTTGTGGTTGCGACATTTGAGGCTTCTGGCCTTGTAGTTGCGGCTTGATGATCGCCGCCGCCTTTTGGCTTGGCGCTTTTAGAAGCAGAGGCGTTGTAGCGTTCTTTAGCGCTGCTAAAAGCTCTTTTAGATTGTTTTTTAATAGCGTTAGCGCCTCTTTTTTGAATTCCACGCAAAGCACCACCTGCCTTTTGCGCCATTTGCATAGCGCCGATAGAGCTTTCTTGCAAACCTCCACCAACTAATTCTTGTGCAAATGAAGATATTTTATCAGCAAAGCCAGCAAAAACAAACATAATTAACGCTGCTTTAAAAATGGTGTTTATTTTAGTAGAGTTGAGATTGAGTAAAGATGGTATGCCTAACCCTAGAGTTTCAAAACCAGTAAAAGTGTTGATTTGGTCAATATTAAAAATACAATAAATTGAGGTATCTTCGGGATGAAATGATTTGCCATCTTTTGTGTAAGGCGAGCAATCGAGGCTTTTTTCTACGGCGTAAGGGGAAGAATTGCTGTTAGAATAATCTACGCTCCAGCTAAATCTGGCATCACCTATCATAGTGGCATCAAAAATTAAAATCATAACACAAATATAAGCAAATAATATCATAGGTTGCAGCGATACACCCATTAGAGTTTTAAACCATTTTTGAGCAATATCTTTGGTTTTGTTGAACAAGATACAAGGAATGGTAATAGGGGAAATGTAAATTAATAAAGATATAGCAATGATTGACATTACAAACATATGTAAGGCACGAATTGCTAAAGATATCATGAAAAAACCAAACATTAAAGCACCAACAAAGAAAATAACCCCTAAACCACCAGTAAAGAAAGATCCAACAATTAATAATATGATGTTAGGCACCGATAAATCAGGAGAAAAGCCCATGGCTTTGGCAATTTTACAATCTAGAGTATCAAATATTCTAAGATATTCTAACCCACCCGGATAGCCAACAATGGTTTGTGTGCTGCCAGAACTTGTAACTTGAGTTTGTCCAGCTTGATCATTGGAGGCATTAGATAGATTATCTTGGATATTTCTATAATCATAGCGTGGAAACTGACAACCATCGAAAGAATCATAAACATTTTTTACGATTGGCATGGTTAAGATCTTCATTTGTGGCTGTGGCTTGCTTTGATTTTCAATATTGCCAATTCTAACTCTTAGGCTATTAAGCTTTTTATCAACCTGTTCTATATTGTCAAAATCTTCATTATTAACAGAAATTTTGGTTTGTAGTAGTTTTTCAATTTCATCACTTACATAAGGAATATTATCGTTAACATCTGAGATGCCGCAAGTGCCAACTGTAGAAGTTTCTGTAGGAGTTTCTTTAAAATTTATGCGACATGATATATAGGCTATATTATCTTCTGCTTTAGATATTTCTTGATCAAAATTTATGCAATTATTAGTCGTTATAATATCTGAACTAGTGATTAGTGATTGATCGCAATTTAGATATTGATCTATATTGATAGCTTGTAATGCTGAATTAGCATCGTCGATATCTCCAGAATTGGAAGAACTTATATTAACTCTAAAATCTACAGAATTGCTTTGACATAGGCATTTTAGATTATTTTCTATGGTAGTTTTATCTGTATTGGCTTTTAATATTTTGCTTTCTATATCAATAATTTTCTTTGCCTCTTCTATTTTTGAGAGTTTTTGATTGATGATGTCAGTCATTTTATTTGCAATATCTATTACATCTTGATTGCCGCTATAATATTGTTTGATTTTATTGATATTATTAGTTTCTTCATTTATATGACGATATATTTCATCAAAATTTTGAGTAGAGGTAATTGCAAAAACATCTTCTAGATTTGATAATGAATCAATTTGATTAGATGAATCAAGAGTTTGATTTATTGCCGATATTTCTTGATTTATTGCATCGATGCGGCCATTAAAATTGCCTAGTAATTTGCTGTAGATCACTTTAATTTGGTAATTATAAGTCTCATCAACATTTTCATCTATTCTTATATTGACGATTTCATTTAGTATGTTTTTAACATCGCTAAAGAGATCTGTTATGTTATTTTTATAATCTATTTTGTCTTTTTTAAGTTTTTTTAACTTACCTTCTTCATTTGCAAGATCTTGATATAAATTTGATATTTCTTGTTTGATTGCTGCTTTTTGCTCTGTTAATTCTTTTATTTGATTAGATATATCTCTATAATTACCGTTTTCCATACCTTGCATGAATGTATTCATTTCATTTTGCAAAGATAAATAACCTAAATCTTCTTCTATTGGGTTTTCATTTATAGCAATATCAGTATCTTGATAAAGCTCTTCATAGGCTCTAAATGTGAGATTAGAAAATATGGTTGAGGTTCCTAAAACACCATTGATAAAAATATTTTGCCAAGCGTTACCAAAAACAAAATACACAACAACCGCCAATTTTAACATAAAAATAAGAATGGTTTTTTTCTCTGGTAATTTTGGCATACCAAGCAAAATAGAGATACCAAAAACAACGACTGACAAAATAAGAACTACTCTAACTGCGCTTTTAAGCTTAGATCTTATATTTTCTAAAATAGAAGGTTTATCGACTAGATGCTGCCCTTTTTTATATTGGTAATCTTCTGGTTTATCATCGCTGCAAATACCCCGCAAATTAGGAAGCATGTCTTCATTGGCGCACTTGCTATTGCCTGCTTTATTAAAAAGAAAGTTAATAATTGTTTCTTGAAAACATTGGGCGATAGGGGCGGTAAAATTTCGTATTTGCCCTGGTGCAATACTAACCTCAAAATCATAACGAAATTGTGAATCTCCTCTTAAATCAGAACAAGCGCTTGATAAATAACGAGCACCATAACCATCAAAATCAAAAATATAGTCGGAATCATAAGGGGCACTTTTGGAGCAATGGTTGAGATATTGACAGAAATTTTTAATTTTGGTGTTGTTATTCTCAATAACTTCGTCTTTTACTTCTGTTCCAAGACCTACTAAAAAATTATGCGGACATAATGAATTACTTTTAGCGCATAAATATTGTGCATGATTTTCGTTTTGACTACGATATATTTTATATTCTATACCATCAATAGTGCAAATAGAGTTTTCTTTGCAAAATTTATGAGTTTTGCTACTTTCCAAGCAAATTGATTCTTGCGATCTTCTTTTGCAGCAATCACGATAAGGTTTAAGTTTTTTGTTAATTTCTAGATTATCAGACTTAAAACGATTGCAAGCAAAATTTGAAGAGAATATTTCACCCGGACCAACTGCATAATATCTTTGATATTTTTCATCCTTGCTGTAACCAAATGATTTTGTAAATTCTTTTAATTCCTCATCTTCATCTTCCTTTTTCTTAGCGTATCCTGGATTAAAACAGCCGCCTTCATCAATATATTCAATACCGTTATATATATATTCTCGATAAAATTGATTTGTAATAACTTTTGCTTTAACATTTGCACCAGCCTCGTCATTTGCTTTGTATATAACATTATTCTTAGGATCTTCTATTATCATTTTTACCCCATTTTCATCTTCATATCCTTTTTCTTTGCAATATCTATCTACCGCTTTTTGATTGAATATAAAATCTTCATATTTACTAAAATCTCCGTTATTTTTAAATATTGCATTTAAACATATTTTATAAGGACCTTCTTTATTTCTCCAAATCAAATCGGTGACATTTCCTTCGCTGCCTTTTATTTCTTCTTTTTTCCAAGTTTGCCAATCTTTACCGCAAATCTTTACATCATCAGCTACAGCATCAGCTGAAGCATATACTACGCCCATAGCAACAAAAAAAGATGCAATATGCGCAGCCAGAGCTGCTGTAGCGGCGCAACATTTAGCTGCGTCTGCTTGAGCTGTCGCGGCTATTCCAAACATGGCTGCGGCTCCAGGAGAGCCAATAAGAACTGCAGCTTTAGCAGACGCAAGAAGAGTGGAAGCGTTTATATTAAGAGCAGCACATTTGGCAGTTGCGGTGATATTATGGGCATACCACCACGGCCCTGGAATTGCTAGATAAGGAGGTGGAGAGCCAAAACCTCCAACCGCCGCTTGCCCAGTAATAGTATTAGGAATGCAAGAAAGGTCTTTTGCATATTGCAATGCTACTGCTGTAGTACCAAAATAAATGGAATAACCCTTGCAATGTGAATTACCCATATTAAAACTATTATCTCTTGTGGTATAAACTGGATTATATTCGTTAAGAGTGCCAAAAGTTCCTGCGGGCTGTTTTTCGCCAGTGCTGCAAGTGTTGCTGTCTTCATCAAATTCTATTCCCTTGCCATCTGGACCTTTT
>JALQXY010000167.1 GCA_023262945.1 Rickettsiales bacterium
TGGGGCGCCAACATCAGCTTCAACCTTGAATTCTCTTTTCATTCTATCAACTAGGATTTCTAAATGTAACTCACCCATTCCTTTGATAATTGTTTGGCCTGACTCTTCATCAGAAGTAACTCTAAAGCTAGGATCTTCTTGTGCCAATCTTCCGAGAGCTTGCCCCATTTTTTCATAATCAGCTTTAGTTTTTGGCTCAACAGCGACTTCGATAACAGGATCTGGGAATTCCATTTTTTCTAAAATAACAGGCTTAGATGGATCGCATAATGTGTCCCCAGTAGTTACATTTTTCATTCCAACTAAAGCAACTATATCACCAGCTTTTGCATCTTTGATTTCTTCTCTAGTATTTGAATGCATCAAAAGCATTCTACCTATTCTTTCTTTGTGATTTTTAGATGGGAATTGGTATTAGATCATAGTATAGAAGTTATGATAAAAAAAATTTAGTGCACTTTTGATGCATGAATCTTTTTTATCATAGCTAGATATAATATGAGATAATGAAATAAATTAATTTTCTATTGATAGATTTGGGTTTAATTAATTATATATCAAGAACTAATCTTTGCGGATCTTCAAGCATTTCCTTCACTCTAACAAGAAATGTTACCGCTTCTTTGCCATCAATAATTCTATGATCGTAAGATAAAGCTAAATACATCATAGGACGCACTTTAACTTCCCCATTAACTACCATAGGTCTTTCTTGTATTTTATGCATACCTAAAATTGCTGATTGCGGAGGATTTATAATTGGAGTTGAAAGCAATGACCCATAAACACCGCCATTAGAAATAGTAAAAGTAGCACCAGTTAAATCAGAAATTGCCAATTTACCATCTCTAGCTTTGATGCCAAGATTTACTATCTCTTTTTCAATTTCTGCTAAATTTATTTTATGAGCATTTCTTAATACTGGAACAACTAAACCCTGAGGCGACCCAACAGCAATACCAATATCATAAAAATTCTTATAAATAATATCAGTACCATCAATTTCAGCATTAACAGCTGGAATTTCTTTTAATGCAGCAATACAGGCTTTAACAAAAAAAGACATAAATCCAAGCTTAATTCCATGCTTTTTTTCAAAAATATCTTTATATTGTTTGCGCAACTCCATAACGGCGGTCATATCAACTTCATTAAAAGTTGTTAAAATTGCTGCAGTATTTTGTGATTCTTTTAGTCTTTCGGCAATTTTTTGACGCAATTTTGACATTTTAACTCTCTCGGTAGGCTTTGATTTCGACTGATCAGTTAAATTATTTTCAGTAGTGTTTTGTCCTTGCTCAATCGCTTGCAAAACATCACCTTTGGTTACCCTTCCATCTTTACCGCTACCAGAAATATTTGATGTATTTATATTGTTTTCAGCAGCTATTTTTTTTGGTGCTGGTGATAAATTTTGATTAAAGTTGCTAGAATCTTGATTAGCTGCTTTTGGTTGATTGTTATTAGCAACATCCTTAGGTACGTTATTAGAAATGGCACCTTCTTTTAATAATGCAATCAAATCACCAACTTGCACATTATCACCTTCACTAACTTTTAAATCAGAAATAACCCCATTAGCTGGCGCATTTACTTCAAGAGTAACTTTGTCAGTTTCAAGCTCAACTAAAAGCTCATCAGCAACAACTGATTCTCCTACATTTTTATATAATTTGGCAATAGATGCTTCTGATACCGATTCACCAAGTGCTGGAACTTTTATTTCTATAGTCATGTTAATTTAGGTTAGTTTATATTTTTATAATCTAAGTGAGTCTATGAAAAAAAATTTACCCACTAAAAATAAAGTTATTTATGCAATTCAAATATTTATCTTCTTAGATAATAAAATCAATTAGTTAATAAAATAAATATTATCTCGATAACGCTTGATTAATTAACTCTTCTTGCTCTTTTTTATGCTGCGAAGCATAACCAGTAGCTGGAGAAGCAGAAGAAATTCGACCTACATATTGCGGCCTTGAAAAATTGTGATTTAAGTCACTTAAAGATTCCTCAATTAATTCTTCAATAAACTTCCAAGCTCCCATATTTTTTGGCTCCTCTTGACACCATATTATTTGAGCATTTTTATATTTTTTAAGCTCATTATTGATTTCATCTTTTGGATATGGATAAAGCTGCTCTATTCTAATTATAGCAATGTCATTTATTTTTTTATCAGCCCTAGCCTCGATTAAATCATAATAAACTTTTCCACTACAAAGAATTAATTTTGTTATTTTTTCATCATTTACTAATTTTTCATTTTCGCCTATAATAGGTTTAAAATTATTATCAGAAAATTCAGATAAATTAGAGACCGCCATTTTATGTCGCAATAGTGATTTTGGTGACATAACAACTAGAGGCTTGCGATCTTTACTGTGAATTTGCCTTCTTAAAGCATGAAAGAAATTAGCAGGACTGGTTATATTAACTACGCGTAAGTTATTATCGGCACAAGCTTGTAAATATCTTTCTAACCTTGCAGATGAATGCTCTGGACCTTGACCCTCATAACCGTGAGGTAAAAGCATTACCAGTCCTGATTTTCTTAGCCATTTTACTTCTGATGAAGCAATAAATTGGTCAAAAATAATTTGAGCTCCATTAGCAAAATCACCAAATTGAGCCTCCCAAATTGTTAAAGCGTTAGGATTGGCTAATGAATATCCATATTCAAAACCCAAAACCGCATATTCAGATAAAACAGAGTCATAAACTTCATATTTTATTTTAGAGTTGCCTAAATTTGAGAAAATATTATGACGATTATTAATTTCTGTATTATGCAAAATTGAATGACGATGCGAAAAAGTGCCACGACCAGAGTCTTGTCCACTTATGCGCACCAAGTGACCTTCTTGAATTAAAGAAGCAAAGGCTAGACTTTCTGCACAACCCCAATCAATATCTTTTTCACTATGAACATTTTCTTTTCTAGCTTCAAGTTGTTTTACAATTTTACTATTAGCACTGAAATCTTTTGGAATTTGAGAAATATTATCGATTAAATTTTTAAGAGTTTTTTTAGCAATTTTTGTTACAACTGATAATTCTTTAACATCGTGCTTAATATCTTTCCAAACACCACGCAACCAATCAGCTTTTGCTTCGTAAGATTTAGCTTTTTCGAATTCATTGCTAAGATTTTTGTCAAAATTAGCCAATAATTCTTGATGCTTATCAGAAGTGATTATCCCTTGATCAATTATTTTTTTAGCATAAATGCTTTGAGGAGTTGGATGAGATTTAATTTTACTATACATTAAAGGCTGAGTATACATTGGCTCATCACCTTCATTGTGACCATATTTTCTGTAACAAATTAAATCTATTACTATGTCTTTTTTAAATTTCTGACGATATTTGGCAGCAATTTCTGCCACTTTTATTACGGCTTCCACGTCATCACCATTAACATGAAAAATAGGCGCTTCTATCATTTTAGCTAAATCGGATGCATAGGTAGTACCTCTTGAATCCCATGGGTTAGCAGTAAAACCAATTTGGTTGTTGGTTATGATATGAATAACACCTTTCGTATCGTAAGCTGGAACAGTATTTAATACTAGGCTTTCAGCAACTGAACCTTGACCAATAAACGCAGCGTCACCATGAATAAGAACCGCCATAACTGAATTATGATCAGAATCTTCAATCATATCTTGCTTTGCCCTTACCTTGCCAGCGACTACAGAATTAACAGCCTCCAAATGAGAAGGGTTAAAAGCTAAAGATAAAGATATTTCGTTACCAGCAATTACTCTAGTTGATGAATAACCCATGTGATATTTAACATCACCAGATTTAGTGATTGATTGCGGTATAGAAATAGCACCTTGAAACTCAGCAATCATATCACTATATGGCTTACCCATAACACCTGTTAGCACATTAAGACGGCCGCGATGAGCCATACCAAGACAAATCTTTTTTATGCCGTTTTTAGCACCATAATCAATGATTTTTTCAATAGCATTAATACTAGTTTCGCCACCTTCAACTGAAAATCTTTTAGCGCCAGGAAATCTTTTATGCAAGAATTGTTCAAATCTCTCAGATCTGATTAATTCATTAAGGATTTTAAGTTTTTCATCTTGATCGATCTTGACAAATGTTGCTGTTTCAACCTCACTAGCAAGCCATGCCTTTTGCTGCGAATCTACGATATATTCAAATTCACAGCCGATATTACTGGTGTAAATTTTACCAAGTTTATCTATAAAATCTTGTACTGATGCTTTACCTAAACCAAGAAGATTTTTAAAATCTATCTCAAGCAATAAATCTTGCTCACTTATATCATAATTAGAAGGGGTTATTTCAGAAATAATTTGCTTTTTTGCTAGACCTAAAGGGTCAATATTCGCTGCTAAATGGCCATATCTTCTATAAGCTATTGCTAAACGCTGCAATTTAAGTAAAAGTAATTGGGTAGAAGATTCTTTATCGATATTTTGTGATTTTTGAACTACTTCTTTTTTAGAAAGGTTTGAAATATCATAATCTTTTGCAGCTAACACTTTTAAGTCTCTTTTAATCCAAGAAGGACCTTGATAATCAATTAAAACAGATTTTATTTCATCTTCATTAGCTATAAAAAACTCTGCCCAAGATTTATCAACAGAGTTTGGATTATTGATGAATCTTTGATAAAGTTCATTAATATAAATGATATTAGTGCTAAAAAATTGTGAAGAGGACTCAAAAGATGAAGATCCGTTATCAGGATTTGGCTTATTATTGTTTTTTATCATCACTAAGGTATTTTACGATTTATATTAACCCGTATATAAATCAATTTATGCACGGGTTAATAAATAAAAAAATTTTATTTGTAAAATAACTAATTGCAAGAGCGACATTTTCAAAAAATAAAATCTTTGTTAGAAATTTTATTTATATTATTTTATTATTTATTTAGATTATTTAGAAAGTTCTAGCATTTTGCGCAAAGGTCTTTCTGCAGAAATCATCAGCTCTTTATCAAGATTAATTTCATAGCCAAATTCACTTTTATCGCCATATTTCATAACTAGATATAGTTTTTCTAAATCATTTAAAGCCATATAAGGACAACTATTGCACAAAGTGCAACCAGAGCTTTTTATAGATGGACAATCATAAAATTTAGCATTTGGTTTTAGTTTTTGCATTTGATGAATTATATGATGCTCCGTTAACACAATAAACTCATCAAAATTTTGTTCTTTGACATAATTTAACAGTGAAGAAGTTGATCCAACATGATCAGCATAAGATAAAAGATGTTGCGGACATTCTGGATGGGCAATTATTCTAGCATTTGGATAGTTAGCTTTGAGCTTTACAAGCTCTTTTTCACTATATTGCTCGTGAACTATGCAAGATCCATGCCATAAAATCATTTTACGACCAGTTTGCTTTTCGATAAATTTTCCTAGATGTTGATCTGGAGCAAAGATTATTTGTTGATCAGTAGGGATTTGTTTGATAATTTTTTCTGCATTTGATGAAGTAACTATAATATCTGATAAAGCTTTAATCTCAGCCGAACAATTTATATATGTGACAACTATTGCATTTGGATATTTGGCTTTAAATTTTGCAAAATCAGATGGCGGACAAGATATTTCTAAGCTACAACCTGCGTTAACATCTGGTATATAAACTTTTTTCAATGGCGACAGTATTTTTGCCACTTCGGCCATAAACTTAACGCCACAAAAAAATATGGAACTAGCATCATTATCAGCAGCTTTGCGCGATAAATCAAGAGAATCGCCAACAAAGTCAGCTATTTCTTGAATTTCTGCATCTTGATAAAAATGAGCTAATATTATTGCATTTTTCTCTTTTTTTAAGCGAATTATCTCTTGCTCAATATTTTCTGGGATATCGTATAACATTTATTTATAGACCAATAATTTCTTTGACTTCTTTTATAGTCTTACTTGATATTTCAATAGCTTTATTTTGACCATCTTTTAATATAGTTTCAACATATGAGTAATCGGATTTTAATTTATTAAGTTTATTTTGTATTGGCGCTAAATTCTCTATAATAATTTCAGTTAAATCATTTTTAAATTTACCAAAACCTTTATCGTGATATTGATTAGCAATTTCTATAACATCTTTTTTTGCAAATATTGAAAAAATATCCAATAAATTACAAATCTCAGGACGAGATTTATCATATTCTATAGTAGATAATGAATCAGTTTTAGATCTTTTAATTTTTTTTGCAATTAAGTCAGGATTATCATCAAGATTTATTCGAGATAAGTCAGATTCATCAGATTTGCTCATTTTTTTTGTACCATCTTGCAAAGACATTATGCGGGAAGCTTCTTTTAAAATTAAAGGTTCAGGCAATTTAAAATAGTCAATATCATAAATTCTATTAAAAGATCCAGCTAGATCTCTAGTTAACTCTATATGTTGCTTTTGATCTTCTCCAGTTGGAACTAAATCAGTTTTATAAAGCAATATATCAGCAGCCATTAATACTGGATAAGAATATAGACCCAAATTGCCATCGCCAATAGCTTTATCTTTAAATTGCGTCATACGATTTAACCAGCCAAGCGGTGCAATAGTAGAAAGAATCCAAGATAATTCACAATGATGTACAACATCACTCTGTGTAAAAATATTGCATTTCTTAGAGTCTAAACCACATGATAAATATAAAGCAGCAACATCAAGAGAGTTTTTCTTTAATTGTTGCGGATTTTGCCTTACTGTAATAGCATGAAGATTCATGATACCAAAAAAACAATCATTCTCTTCTTGCAATTCTAGCCAATTTTTAATTGACCCTAAATAATTACCTAAATGCAAATTGCCAGTTGGTTGAACGCCAGATAAAATTCTTTTCATCTTAAAAAATAAAATTTATTTAAAAAGAATTGGCATTGTTCTAGATAAAACTCTTTTTTGCAATAAGTTTTAGAGAATAAATTATACCAATTCCCATCTAAAAATGAACAATATGACAAAATATTTTTTAAGATAAAAATTATAAAAAATGTAAGTCCTGAGCCTATAGGACTTAAGGCTTTTTGCAATTTTTAGCCAAAAAAAAGACCCCTGCAAATC
>JALQXY010000074.1 GCA_023262945.1 Rickettsiales bacterium
CAGAACCTGGTTTTACAAAATTAAAGCAAGAGAAGGCGAAATTAGAATCAGAAATTCAACTCTTAAGAGGAGAGTATGAAAGGATTTCTAAAAGTGTTAGTCAATTTAAAAATCGTTTAGAGCAAGAATTAGAATCAAAAATTACTAATGCGTCACCATCAAATACATCATATGAAATGCTACATGGAGAATTAAAAGATCACCAATCGCCTAAGCTGCGTAGGTGATTAATAAAATCTATTTTAGATAAAAACCTCTATGTAGCTAAAATTCTTTAATTTTTCTTATTAAGAAAAAAGTGAATTATTTTTAAAAAAGCATTTTATTTTTACAAAATTACCCGTTAATTAAATTATTCAAATATGCCAAATATTACAATAGATGATTCTTACGAGATTCCTTTTTTTATTGCACTTGCTTTTTCTGCATTATTTTTTACTTCAACGGTTTTTTTAGCCTGTCGTTGGCGTAATTCTATTATTGAAAATGGTCGCATGAAAGAGCAGAGCGACAAGAAAGTTGACGTACTTGCCGCGGAAAGGATGCCTAATAGTTTGAGGACTGTAGGTTTTGCAAAAAAAGAAAATGGGTGGCAGAGCTATATTATTAGTGCTAAATTAGAAACAGAAAATCAAAAGATTCAAGCGAAAGAAGAGGTGCGAGATGAATCTTCTGGCAAAACTTCGGATGGTGCTATTTATGAAAGAGCTACGCCCGGTATAAGAATTATGCCTCATAGTATCAAAGAATGTGAAATTCAAGAAGATAAATCAAGAAGATAAATTTTTAATTAAAAATTGATAAGGGGCGATAATTATCTAATTTAGAGAGGGCGTCTGTCAAGGTTTGTGTTTTTAACCTAAATGCATATCTTTCAAGGGCTGTAGAATTGTTTCTTAAAATATTTTGTTAATTTGAATTGAAGATTACAATTAAAGTTGCCTTTTAAAGATTTTATTATTAAATAATACCAAAGTTCATCTTTAAACGAATTTAATCGCTTATTTTTAACTGCTTTTAAAATGAACTTTGGTGTAATACCAAATTCCATTTTAAAAGTTTTAAAAAAATAAAATTCTAACTTCATATTTTTGGCTAAAAATGATTGCCGATTTGATGGATTTTAATAACTATTAAAGTTATTAAAATTTATCAAATCTCCTTCAGCTGTGTTGATATTCAGCTTCATTTTTTAAAAATTTTTATCTCAAAAATATTTTGTTATAACTTTATTTAAAGATGGGATTTGGTATAATATCAAAATCTCGTTTTTAATTGGATTTTTATGTTGAAATAAAAGATAAAAAAGTTTAATCTTAAGACTTGAAATTTTCTTTAATTTTAAACAAAAAAGATGAAGTTAAAATCAAATCTTTATCAATTTTAAGATAAAATTTGATGCAATTTATCTATCTTATTTAAGTCATCAAAAATTTGCAATACTTCTAGAATCATCTTAGAATCTTAGAAAATTGATATCAATTGATAAAGATAACTGCTTTAATCAAAGTCAATTATATTAATGTCTTAAATGACTTGCAGTTTTATGGCCCCATCGTCTAATGGTTTAGGACGCCACCCTTTCACGGTGGAAATACGGGTTCGAATCCCGTTGGGGTCACCATATATCATCTATATTTCTCCAACCAGTTATTTATAATGGTGCTAAAAATAAAAAAGCACTTAAAAGTAAAAAACTCAACCACTCTCCGGTAATTTAAAGATTGGATTTATTTATATTTTTACCAAAATTAACTTTTAAAAATTAGGGTTAGTGTTATTACTTTCTGGTGCTGCTCCTTGATATATATATTCACCAATGCGATTATTAGGATTATCCATATAGTTTCTTTGAGGTGCTACTCTTTGTTTGTTTAGGTCATAGCTGTTATAACGATATTGTTTTTGAAAATTATAATGTAGATTCTCTTCTAAAAATGGATCGTAACTTTGCTGCATATTGCGATTATCGATTTTATTATGATTTGTTATTGATGGATCTATGTTATTTGTTGAAGCATTGTTTTGATTGTAGTAAATTTTTTCTGGTATATGGTAATTTTGCTGCTCTTGATATGATTTGTTTATTTCGTAAAAATTATTAGGTAACGGCCTATTTAAGCCAGTGTTATTCTGAGGAATATTAATGAAATGATTTTTTTCTTTAAAATCGCGACAATAAACAGACCACATTGATAAAAGTGGTAAAATAAACATAAATCCCATAGAATCTAAAATACATCTCTCTCCGTCGCGATCACGATTTCTTATCGTTTGCCAAGTTTTCAATTGAAGATTTGTTGATCCGTACCCTGCAAGCTCTAATACTACATTATAGTTTTTGGGTTCAATTCTAAGCATTTTTGGAGTTTTACCATAATTTTGCCCTTCTATAAATATATCGGCACCCGGTGGATTGCTTGATATTGAGAGCTCAACTTCTTTGTCATTGAAAAAGTAAGCACAAGATGAGGATTGAAATAAAGATATGATAAGAAATATTTTGAGCCAGTTTTTTTTCATTATAAATAAAAAATAATATTATTTTTTCCATCGATCATGAACCCAAAACCATTGTGCTGGAAATTCTTTAATCCATGATTCTAGTTTTTGATTTATTGTAGCAGTAAAATCAAAGACTTCCAAGTCTTTTTTTGCATTTTCTTGATTTATTTTTATTGGTTTATCGATATCGACCATAAATTTATGTTTATTTTTCAATCTAATAATGCGTGCGGGAATGATATCTATATCGTATTTTAAAGCAATTTTGGCGATTGAAGTGGTTGTTATGGCCTCCTTATGAAAAAATTTAACTAATTGTCCACCTCTAACTCTTTGATCTGCCAGAATAACAACATATTGACCCTTTTTGATAGCCTCTATTATTTCGCGATTACCTTTAGAACCCTTTTTGATTAATTTTATATTGCGTATTTTTGCGGTTATTTTTTCAACAAATGGGTTATTTAATGGTCTATAAAGCACATTAACATCGAGGCCGTAAGACATCAAAACTTTAGGCCCGATCTCCCAATTGCCAATATGGCCACTGATAATTATGCCTCCTTTATTATTTTTTTTAAGATTTTTGATATTTTTTTTAAAATTATCAGATTCGAAAATAATTTTCTTGAGATTTTTATTATTCATTTTGCCGATATGACAATATTCTCCAACGATACGACCAAGATTATCCCACATCTCGCGCAATATCTTATTTTTTTGATCCTTATTTAGATTTGGTAAAGCATTGCTAATATTGTTGTAAGCTAGTTTATTTACTGATAATTTTAAGCCTATAAAAACAGCTATTTTGGCGGCCAAATTTGACGATATTTTGCAACCTAAGATGTTAAAAAGTATAATTCCTATATTTACTATGATAGCTTCTAATAAGTAACGAATTTGTTTAATAATTTTTTTAACTGACATTAGTTGCTTAAAATTTCTTGTAATTTATTTTTAACTAATTTTGGTTTATCAAAGATTAATTCGATATCAAGATATTCTATTTTATCCTGATATTTTTTAGGAAATTTAATCCAATCTTTTTTGGTGGTTATAAGTCTAAGATTTTTTTTGTAAGATAGTTGGCATATCTTTTGCAAATCTTTATCGCTATATTTAAAATGATCGGGGAATGAAATATTATCTACAACATTAAGATTATTATCTTTTAACAGATTAAAAAATTTTTGCGGGTAGGCTATGCCGCAAAAAGCTAGCAACTCATGATTATTAAAATCTTTGGCATTTTTACATACTATACACGCTTTTACTATCTTATCATGTGGTAGATTTGGGTATGTTTTTAATTGATTGCCAATTGAAACAATTAAATCAGCTTCTTTAAGTCCAGATTTTATACTTTGCCTTAAGGGACCAGAGGGAAAAATCATATTATTACCAAACAGCAAAGAATTATCAATTACTAATATTGTTAAATCCTTATGAAGTGAATTATTTTGCATGCCATCATCAAGAATTACAGCTTGTAATTGTTTATTTTTGTCTATTTCTAGAGCTCCTTTTGCTCGTTTTTTGCTAATAATTGTTGGCGCTAGCTCTTTTAGTAGTAGCGGCTCATCACCTGTTATTGTTGAGTCATATTGTTGATATTTATCTAGAAATAATATTTCTTTATTTCTTCCTTTGTAACCGCGGGTTAGATAGGCAAAATCTATTTTCATCTCTTGCAAAATTTGACCAATTGCTAAAGCTGTTGGAGTTTTTCCAGATCCTCCCATCGTTAAATTGCCTACGCAAATTACTTTTTTGCTTATTTTAAGAGTTTTTGTTAATTTTGATTTTATAATAAATGCTGCAAGGTATATTATAGATAATGGCCATAACAATAAAGATAAATAGTTCTTATTTTGCCAAAATCTTGGAGTTTTCATATTGTTTTGCTTTAATTCAATTCTTTGAATATTTCTTGCAATGAGTTTTGTGATTTTTTCATTTCACTTATTAGTATTTCTTGATTAAGATTAAAAATGTTTAATATTGAAATAAAATCTTTAAAACCATTGCCATAATATTCTTTTAAATCCTCGATTTCTTTTATTTCAAGATAACTTATAACCATCAAGACGCGAAAGAAAATGCTTTTAAAATTATAGCAAAAAAACTTTTCATCAACCACACTCTTTTCCAGAAGATTGTCATATTTTTTATGATAAAAGTTAATTTTATCTAAAATAACCGCACAATTATTTATATTATCTATATTATTTTTAAGATTATCAAAGAAATCGATATAATAATTACCAATATTTACTTCATTTAGTTTAAAAACATCTTCCCATATTTCTGGATTTGATTTATTAAGGCGAAAGCTTTTATAAAAAGAATCATTAATATTTAAATCCTTCGGCGTTAAGTCTAAAAATAAAAAAGATAAAAATTGCGGTAAATGAGATATTAAAGCATATATTTTATCATGCTTTACGCTATCCATAAAACAATATTTAAGATTAAGGCTCTTAAATAAGCTTAATATTCTATCATCTTTTAATTTTTGTTGATCGCGGCAAATAATAATTTGCTTATTGTCAAACAATTTTTCATCGCTATATTCAAAGCCAGATTGGTGCAATCCTGCGATTGGATGGCAAGGAATAAAGTTTTTTATATTTTTTGGAATGGCAAAATTCTTAACCGACCCAAGATCTATTACTATAGTATTTTTAGAAATTATATGATTTATTTGTCTAAAGATTTGATTATAAGTTGAAAGAGGCGTAGAAATCACTATTAAATCAATATCACTAATAGATGTTTTATTTGCTTGTAGATCAATGGTATAATCTATTGTTTTTTGTAACTTAGCCAAGCTAAGATTGTCATAATTTTTATCATAAGCGCCAATAATTTGTTGAGAATTGTATTTTTTGAGAGCTCTAGCAAAGGAGCCACCAATTAATCCAAGGCCAATTATAAAAATATTGTTGAAAATTGTCATTATTCTTTAAATGATGTTAACTATTAGACCTTTTGAAAACTTTTAGATGGGATTTTAGTATAATACCAATTCCCATCTAAAAATGAACAATATGACAAAATATTTTTTTAAGATAAAAATTAATTTATCACAATAAAAATTATTATAAATAAATTAGTTTGGTTAAGATTTTTGATTGCGTATCTAAGATTATGATGTAAAAAATTCTCTAATATTGAATTTTTATAATAAATCAATATCAACATATCTTTCAAATAATGATAAAATTCTTTTTTTCTTTGTTAATTTTATTAACAATTATATCTTGCACAGGTAAGGTTGTAGAAGTTAAAAGTCCTTGCGTTTCCCTAGATGATGGACCATGTGGCAAAAAAACCCCAATTAACGATTGGTGGCTTAAATCGCTAGATTCAAAAGTAATTAAATCTTAATTTAGAATGATTTTTGTTATTAATAAAACCTTTTACAGTAAAAATAAAAATCTATTTCGACCACCTTTAAAACAATCTGAGCTATTTTATGGTAAATTGCAAAAGCAGGATTCTTTAATTGATTTATCTGATTTGATAAAATTATATTCCGAAGAAGACCCTGTTATTGAGCAAAAGTCAGAGCCAGAAATGCCATATTTTGAAGAACATTCTGTTTCTTCTACAATGCCGTCAGAGCCTCCTATAGCAGATGATATTTCAGATGCATCTGAGGAAGTAGTTACGAATAAAGAGATGGATCCCAAAGATAATGTTGGCGCATTTGCTCAAAAATATCAAAGTCGTAAAGATAGTCTTGCGCAAAAGAAGTCAACTTTCACTTCTCAAAACTTAGAGAATCAATCGCAAAAGCAATATGCTGATCAGGTAGATCAGTTTTCAAAAGGCCCGCCTAAAAAAGTCGATCCACAGAAAAAGATGTTAGCGAGTCTGATTTATCTAGTAAGAGGTGTTGATGATGGCAGAAATGCTTGGTATTATGTTTTGGTCGATCGATTAAAAGTTAAGATGTTTCTCAAGGCATTAAATGACGACATAATACATCTTGAGAATTATGGAGTAATTTTATACTCAGCTTATGGAGATGATCCTCCAGAAGAAGTTACTCAAGCTTTAAAAGATGAATACGGTATTAGTGGTTAATGATTAATTTAATTTGATTAATGTTTTTAATAAAACATAATGTTTAAAAATTTTTTTACAAAAAAGATAATGAGGAATTTAAAAATATTTATCATAGTAATTATTGGTACCTTTATTGGCTTTCTATCGTCAACTTCTTTGTCTCAAATAAAAATCAAGCAATTAGAAGTAGATGAAAATCTTGGTAAAATTGATGACAATGATCCAGAATACGCTAATGGTAGATTTTTGGCAGAAATTATTCTTCGCGTCAAAAAAGATTATGTCGACGAAAAAGATGATAAATATATTCATCAAGCTGCTGCTAGTGGATTATTATCTTCTTTGGATCCTCACTCATCTTATTTAAATCAAGAAAATCTACAAGAAATGCAGACCCAAACTAAGGGAGAGTTTGGTGGTCTTGGTATTGAGATTACCTCAGAAATGTCAGCAGTTAAAGTTGTTGCCGCTCTAGAAGGTACTCCGGCACAAGAGGCTGGGATAAAAACTGGTGATTTTATTATTAAAGTTGATGATGAAAATATAGTTGGGTTGTCATTAACTGACGCCGTGAAGAAAATGCGTGGCAAACCTGGTACCAAAGCCAAGATAACTCTATTGCGTCAAGGAGAAAGAGAGCCTTTAGAAAAAATCATTAGACGTGAAATAATTAAAGTTGATGCTGTAAAATCAGCGTTATTTAATGATGTACTATATGTAAAGATAAATACTTTTTCGCAGCAAGCATATAGCGGCTTAGAAAAAGAGATTAACAAATTAAAAGAAAAACTTGGCGATATAAAGCCACGTGGTCTTGTGTTAGATTTGCGCAATAATCCTGGCGGTTTATTAGATGAAGCGATAAAAATCAGTGATGCTTTTTTAGATAAAGGCAAAATGATTGTATCTATTAAAGGTAGATCTAAAGATTCTAAAAAAGAATATTTTGATGAAAATGATGAATCTCTATTAAAAGATCTTCCTATAGCTTTATTAATAAACGAAGGCTCTGCCTCTGCATCTGAAATTGTGGCAGGTGCTTTGCAAGATAATAATAGAGCCATTATAATGGGTAAAAAGTCTTTTGGGAAAGGATCGGTGCAAACCGTTATTCCTTTAAAAGAGGGAAGGCTAGGGGCTATCCGTTTAACAACTTCTTTATATTACACTCCAAGTGGTAAATCGATACAAGCTCATGGTATAGAGCCAAATATTGAAATTGAAACAGCTAAGCTAGAGATTCAAGATAATAAAAACGTATCTTCAGAATCTGAATTGAATGGCCATATTGAGGTTAAATTAAAAGAAGCTTTATTGGAATCAAAAAAAGATAAAAATATTGAGGATGATAATATAAAAATTTATAATGAAGATTATCAATTGGCGCGTGCAATAGATTTAATCAGGGGTGTAAGTGTATATAATGCCTCATTGAATAAAAAAGTCTTAATCCCTTAAAAATTCAATTTTTGAATTCTTAAATTTACCTTTATGTAATGAGACTCCATTTCTCTTTATTTATAATTTTATTTTTTATTTTTTGCCACGAATCTCTTGCCGCTGATAATGTAATGCAAGATTATATTGTGGCAAAGGTTAATAAAGATGTTGTAACTGATCGTGAACTAAAGAATCGAATTAAATTCTTTTATTTAATGGCTGGCTTGAAATTAGAACCCAATCAAAACGACAAGGTAATTAAAAATGCTATTTTAAGTAAAATCATAGAAGAATTGCTAATCAAGCAAGATGCTAAAAAAATAGGCCTAGAAATATCTCAAATTGATTTAGATAACGGTGCAGAAATCATATCTTTGTCTCAGGGTTATGAGGTGTCAAAGATAAAAAATATACTGAAAAAAAATAATATCAATTTTTCTATCTTTTTAGAGCAGGTAAGTGCAGAAATTTTATGGTCTAAAATTATTGCTAATAAGATTACTCCAACAATATCTATATCTAATCTTGAGATAAAAGAGATGATGAAAAGAGCTGATTTGATCAAAGAGCAAAAAATATTCAAAATATCCGAAATATCAATTATCAATAAAGATGAGAATAGCGAAGTGTTTATTAATAAATTATATGATGAGTTAATTCTGGGGGGTAGTTTTGATGAAATAGCGCGCAATTTTTCTCAGAGTTATGATATAGAAAAGGGTGCTGAAATAGGCTGGGTTGATAAAATAAAAATTAATCAAAATATTTACAATATCATTGCCAATTTAAGAGTGGGTCAATTTTCTAAGCCTGTCAAAATTGGCAATAGCTATCGTATTTTCAAAATGCTGGATATTAAATATAAAGAAAATATCAAAGAAGAGGACTTGCAAAGAATAGAATCTTATATAACTCAAAATAAGATAAAATTAAAAAGCAAAGCTTATCTGTTAAAATTAAAAAGAGATGCCTTTATTGAGATTTTGATGTAAATAATTTTTTATAAAGGATTAGAGTTTTTTACGTTTATTTTTAATTCATAAAACTCGATCGGGGCAATCTTTATTGGCAATTTATTTAGATTTTTAATAAAATCTAAATCAAGATTGTTAACCAATGCTGATTCTTGATAATCTGGATATTGTGTAATTTTGATATCTGGCTTAAATGATCTTTTTTTATTCATAATATCTGATTCGTATTTATTTATTCCTAAATCCTTGAGATCCTCTTCTTTTTGTTTTACTTTGTCGTTAGGTTCTTTTATAGCAAAAACATAGCTACCTATATTATAAATTGACTTAGAATCCTCTAATCTTAGATAAGATTTTGCAGTAATTTGATAGCTAGTAACCAATTCCCCATTGTTTTTAATGTAGTATTCGGACTTATTTAAATTTTGTTGTAATTTATATTTATTATGGCATTTAAAGCCGTAAATATAAGCGTCTTTACCTGAAACTTTGATAGCAAAATAGCCCTTATAAATATTGCTATAATTACCTTTATTAGGAAAACCATCAACTTCAATAAGGCTAGAATTTGCTATTGATGAGCGATCTTTATAAAAATCATTATTATCACGAATTATAATTTGACATTGATTAGCAATATCTTGATTTGGACTTGATATTCCGCCAACTTCGTCAATTATTTTAATTTTACCGATAATTATATTTTCGTTATTTTGCAAAAAATGAGTTTTATATTGGTGTATTTTAACGCCTCTTATTGGATTTCCTTCAATAATTTTGATTGCGCAAGAAGAGCAAATGATTAGCAAAAAAGATAAAAAGAGTAATTTAGTTTTTTTTAAGAAAACCATGGGTTTAGAGATAATTTTCAATCTTAGAATTTTATGTTTTTGCTTTTTTAATCTATTCTAGATAGATGCCAATAACAACCAATAGTGTCTTTATTGGTAGTTATAAATTTATTTTTTTCAATAAAAAAGTAATTTATAATTTTTTGTAGATTCTCTTTTGCACACTCTATTGTTTGAATCATTTCATCATGATTAACCATTAATTTGATGTTTTTATCTTCCGATATTGATATTTTCCAATATTTAAGAGCTTTAATCTGAGATAGATCTAATGTTAAAGATTCGGATTTGGATAGGGTCTCAACTGCAGCTAAGGCAGCTAATGTTAATTGAGATTCGATTCCAGAAGCTACGCTTTTTTTTGTTGGAATGGTGCCAGTTTTATAATCTATAATTTGTAAATTATTATCTTTATCAATTATTATGCGATCAATTCTTCCAAGAATTTTTTGATCTAAAATATAAGTTTCCACATCTAATTCTAGTAGATTTTTACAGTTAGAAAAATCTTCATTGTCTTTAATAAAATTTTTTATAATTTGGGGAAATTTTATCCACCATAAAAATTTATCTTCTCGGCGCAAAAAATATTTGTTAAATATTGTTTTTGATTGAGATAAGAAATCATTTAATAAATCTGAATTAGATTTATTAATATAATTTTCTAACGCTTCGTGTATAAAGCTACCAAATTCAGCGAAACTCGGTTGATAATCAATATCCTTTAATTCATTTAGGCCTAGAATCTTTTTAGCAAAAATAAAATATGGGTTTTTAATTAACTTAGTACAATCAGTTATTGATAGATGATTTATATCAAAATAAAATTCTGTATATTTTTTTTGATTATTTTTAACTGGCTCTGATTCTTGTTTGCATACTGTAGATTCAGTGTTTAAATTATATTGATCGATTTTAATTAAAGATTTTTGACAAAATAAGTCAAATCTAAGCCACAAACAAGAAGCCTCAATTGCCTTATCATCCTTGGTTAAATGGCGTGAAATCACAACTTTTTTAGCTGCCAGATAATGACAAAAATCGTAAGCATTTTGGCCACTTTGCTTAAGATCATTATCTATACCAAGATCTTTTCTAACTTTGCGTCCTAGCCAATTTTCGCTAATTGATTTGGGAAAAATACCTTCATTCAGAGCTGCAATAATTACTACATCAAATTGCAATAGACGTGCTTCAATTGGCGATATTATATGAATCGGCAAGTCTGGATTAGTTTTTTGAAAATAATAAATCTGATTAACAAGATATTTAAATATTGATTGAAATTCACTAAATTCACAAAAAAAATCTTTTTCATTTTTAAGATTTTCGATAAATTCAAATATTTCTAATCCAGCTTCTTGAGAAGATATTAAATCAAGCCAAGATTTATTGGTTATTTTCTCTAAAGCGGTGATCAAAGATTTAATGTGACTTGAAAAGCCTTTATTTTGATTTTGTAGAAAAATTTCTATATCGCTACAAAATTCATTAAAGAATTCTATTAAGCTACTATCGCCATGCTTTTCTAGCTTATCTTTAACGCCATTTATCTTGTCATCAATTCTGCTGCTACGCAAAATTTCTAACTCAAATGTTTCTAATAATTTTTGATTGTTGCAATAACGACTTAAGGGATTTTTAATTATTGATAAAAAGCTATGAGAATTAAAATTAGAGCTACAGAAGTCGATTATTAAAAATAAAAAATTAACTATTGAACTGTTACTAATAGATATGGATTCGCTGCAATTAAAGTTGATATTTTTTAATCTTAGCTGCTGATTTATAAGATTAGAAATTTGCGAATCATTAACTATGATAGCAATTTTTTGCTGTTTTTGTGACTCTAAAATAGCTATTTTAGAGATTATTTTTGCTTCATCAAAGATATTCTTAGCCTCTATTTTATAGAAGTTATTTTGCAAATCATTGATAAAATTTTGTTCTTTAGGATAATTCCACTGCTGTATTTCTTCTATATTTAAAAATATTTGCCTGACCAAATCAGTTCTTTTTTTAGAGGTGAGTAAAAATTTATCATTTTCTAAATTAAATATATCTTTGGGCAGAATATTTAGAAAATTCACAAGTTGATTAAGAAAAAACTGAGGATGATTTTGTGGTATTTTCGATTCTAGCCAAAAACCACTTAGAACTATTTGCGCTTCTGAATTTTTAATAGCAGCTTTAATCAATTTTTTTACAACATGACTACTAGCGGTTGAGCCTGCAATAATCAGAGGTTTTTTTAATTTTTCTTGATCAAGAAAATCGGCTAATTTGGATATTTTTAGATTAGAAAAAGAGCTTTCGAGTAATATCTTATCTTTTATTAAAGAATTTTTTATTTGAAAATAAAAATTCTTTAAAAATTCAACGGTGATTTGGCGATGAGAAGATAAGTCGGAATCATCTATTTTGTCAAAATCTTTTATATCAATCCCTTCTCTTTCAATTTGTGCAAATATATTGCGTAAATTATCAGCAATTTTAAGAGATTGATAGAAATTATTATTAACGGCAAATATTTTTATTTTTTGAACTTGCCTAGCTATATAAAATAATTCATCTATTCCTTTTAGAGCTTTACAATTCAATATTTGGTCGATAGTATTTTCAATATCTTTTTGATTTTGCTGGCAAAAAGATTTATCGCTAAAAAGAAAAATAAAATCTTCATAATTAATATCAGCAATTGCTTTTATTCTTGGCATTAAAGAAGCGTGATGCTGTTTGGCAAAGATTTTTTGCAACTGACGACAAGACCTTCTGCTAGGCAGAAAGATGGTTAAATTGGCAATATCATTGCTATGTTTTTTTACAGCGATGTCATATAATGTCTGGCAAAAGTCATAATTGATTGGGATATTAAATATACTGGCTTTTTTCATTATTTTAAAAAATTGAGATTTCAGCTATAAGAAGATGCTAAAGAGTATAAAGACTTCATATTTTTTATATATTTTTTATCTAAAAATCATCAATTTTTAATTGCTTTTTTTAATAAATTAACTTTGCTAATCGTTTTATTCAAAGGGTTAATAAAATACTAAATATATTATTAGATTATTAGATGAAAATTTTAGTTTTAGGGGCTGGTGTTATTGGCGTTAGTAGTGCTTACTATTTAGCTAAAGCTGGTCATGATGTTACTGTGATTGAAGAAAATAGCAAAACAGCTCAAGGATGCTCTTTAGCTAATGGCGGTCAATTGAGTTTTGCTCATGTTGAGAATTGGTCATCTTCTTTATCTTTGATGTCATTAGTAAAGAGATTAATCTTGAAACAATCTAATATCTCAATTAGCAATTTAAAAGATAAGAATTTTATATCATGGCTTCTATCTCTATTATCTAATTCTTGTGGCAAAAAATCATATAAAAATAGCCGTAATCTTTATCGTATATCAACATTAAGTCGTGAATTATTCGGCAAAATAATTGCAGAAGAAAATATAGAATTTAATTTTAATAATAGCGGTATTTTGCACTTCTTTAGAACCGAAAAAGAGCTTAGTAAGGCCATCAATCATGCAAAAAATCTTGATTTACTAGATAAAGAAGTTATTATTCTTAATCCCAATCAATGCTTGGAGAAAGAGCCTACTTTACAAAAACTTCATCAAGACAATAAGTTAGCTGGAGGTCTTTTTTACAAAAATGACGCTTGTGGAGATTGTGCTAAATTTGTAGAAAATTTAACCAAAATATGTCAAAAAAAATATAATGTTAAATTTGAATTTAACACTAAAGTAAAAAATATTCTTACTAATTACAAAAAAATAACTGGTATCAATACTTCAAAACAAGTATTTACAGCAGATCATTATGTTTATGCTTTAGGTTTTTATGGCATGAATTTACTTAAAGGCATTAAAATTGATCCTAAAATTTATCCAGCAAAAGGTCATAGTGTTTCGTTTCAACAAGATTCTTCTCATAATACTCCTCAAATTGGCTTAACCGACAGTAAAAATAAAATAGTCTATAGTAAGATAGGCGATGTTTTTCGTAGCGCTGGTACAATTGATTTAAATAACAATAAAAATATTGTAGATAATAATAAAATTTCTTTTCTAAAAAAAGTTACTAATGATAATTTTTTGAGTTATGGATCTATAATAGAAGATAGTCAATGGTCTGGCATCAGACCTTTTAGGGCAAATTCATTGCCAGTTATTTGTAATGTCAAAAAATATGGCAATTTATCTTTAAATTCAGGGCATGGCTCTTTAGGCTGGACTTTATCTTTAGCATCGGGGAAAATCATAAGTGATATTATCGATAGCAAACTTCCTGATAAATTTGATTTTTTGGAAAAAGAAAAAATTAACTAAATTATGAAAATATTATTTATTTGTACTGGCAACATTTGTCGTTCACCTACTGCAGAAGCAATAGCTCGTCAAAAAGCAATAATTTACGGAGTGGGTGAAGAGTTTATTTTTGATTCTGCGGGTATTAATAGTATACATAGTGGAGAAAGTCCAGATCCAAGAGCGGTTGAAGTTGGTGAAAAATACTGCATATCTTTTGATGGCATAAAATCGCGTCAAATACAAGAGCAAGATTTTGCTAAATTTGACCTAATATTGGCAATGGCAAAAAATCATTACGATAATGTCTTAAAAATATGTCCAAAACAATATCAAAATAAAGTACATCTTTTGCTTCAATATTGCCAAGTTGAAAACAAGCATAATGATGAAGTTTATGATCCATATTACAAAGGAAAAGAAGGCTTTGAAGAGGTTTTTCATTTAATTGATGACGCAATAACCAATCTTTTTGAAGAAAGAAGAAATGAAGATTATCTAAATAAAAATCAAAATGCGTAAAGCCTTTGCAATTATTGAGCTTTCTATAGCGCTTATTATATCTTTTGTTGTTGTTCTAAGTATTATAAATGGTAGTAATGCTATTTATAAAAAAATACAAACAATAGGTTCTAATCCAAAAGGAAATACAGAGGAAGCGGTAAATATACTACCAGCAACAATAAGCAATTTAAGGTTATGGCTTGATGCGCAAAATGTAAATAGTTTTGCTGAAGAAGAGAGGTCTTATGGTTCTAGTATTAGTAAATGGCAAGGGCTAAATCCTGCAGATCCATCGCAAGTTCAGGCTGATTTTACGCAATCAAATCAATCTTATAAGCCATTATATGCTGAAAATGGTATTAATAACCTGCCTTCACTTTTTTTTGATGGCGTGAATGATTATTTAAAATCTTATAATCCTGACAATGATATATATTCGACCAATGACGGTATAACTATTTTCATAGTTGTAGAGCCTCATTCAACAACTAATGACTCAAAATTTGTTTTTGATTTTGGTTTTGTTGGTAACACGGGTTACGGTATTTACATGAATGGCTTGGAAACTTTCTGTTATTCTCCGCTAAATTATGGAGGTGTTGCAGTAAGGCAACTTTACGATAGTTTTGAGAAAGGAACCATTGCATCATGCAATATTAAATTTCAAGATAAAATAAGTCTTTATGTGGATGGTCAATTAATTGATTCATCTTCTATAAGTTTATCTAAAATAACTTCAGACGAGATCACTGAATATTACAATATGACTGTAGGTTATGTAGCAAAAGGTGGAAATAGTACCAGATTTTTTCAAGGTTATATTGGTGAAATTATAATTTATGATCGTTCCTTAACTCCTTCGGAGCAACAATCAGTTGAGCAATATTTATCTCAAAAGTGGGGCATTAATTAATATCATTTTCATAAATTAAACACCTAATTATACCAATTCCCATCTAAAAATAAACAATATGACAAAATATTTTTAGCCAAAAAGATAAAGTCAGATTGTTTAGTTTTTATATGTTTTTTAGGTGAGAATTGGTATTAATCTTTTAATCTGAATAAATCGATTCGTTATAATTACTAAAGTTTTTATAATTATTAATTATTAAATCATGACAAAACGCAATAAAATTTCATTAATTGGTGCTGGTAATATAGGCGGCACTTTGGCTCACCTAGCAGGATTAAAAAATCTCGGCGATATTGTTATCTTAGATATAAATAAAGGAACGGCTCAAGGCAAAGCTTTAGATATTGAACAATCTTCAATAGTCGAAGATTTTGATGCTAATTTGATGGGAACTGATGATTATAAAGATATAGCTGATTCTGATGTTATTATTGTAACGGCTGGAATTGCTCGCAAACCAGGCATGAGTCGTGATGATTTATTAAACACCAATACTTCGATCATTAAATCAGTAGCGCAAGGTATTAAACAATATTCACCAAATGCTTTTGTAATAGTTATAACAAATCCTCTTGATGCGATGGTTTATGTTATGCAAAAAGTTTCTGGTTTACCAACTAATAAGGTTGTTGGTATGGCTGGAGTTCTTGATTCGTCTCGTATGTCTTTATTCTTAGCTCGTGAATTTAATGTTTCGGTTGAAGATGTAAATTCTTGTGTCTTAGGTGGTCATGGCGATTCAATGGTGCCTTTAATTCGTTATTCCTCAGTTGCTGGTATACCAGTACCAGACTTGATTAAAATGGGATGGACAACGCAAGAGAAAATAAATCAAATCGTACAAAGAACAAGAGATGGTGGCGCTGAAATTGTTAAATTATTGGGAAATGGCTCAGCTTTTTATGCACCAGCTTCTTCGGCAATATTAATGGCGGAAAGCTATTTATTTAATAAAAGAAGAATATTGCCAGTAGCAGCTTATTTAGAAGGTCAATATGGAGTTAAGGATCTATATATTGGCGTACCTTCTATTATTGGAGAAAATGGTGTGGAAAAAGTAATTGAATTTGAACTTGAAGCAGTAGAAAAGAAGATGCTAGATCAATCGGTTGCTGCTGTTAAAAGTTTAATTGAGCAGATTGGTGCAGTCTAATTAAGTATCATGAAAACAATATCCAAATCAAGATTGGTTTTTGTTTATTTTATAGTTGCTATATTGTTCTTCATAATAATAGGGCGCTTATTGCAAATATCTATTTATAGCAATAATGACATTAATAATCGTCGCTATATAGTTGAAAAAAGTAGTAATGAGCGAGGTAAAATATTAGATCGTAATGGAATTATTGTTGCTAGTGATATTGCAACTAAATCTTTATATGCCAATCCTAAATTAATAAAAGACACCCAAAGAACAGCAAAACTTCTATCGCAAATATTTGATGATCTAGATTATAATCAAGTAAATAAAAAAATTAATAACTACGCTCAAAAAGAGTGGATTCTAATTCGTCGCAACCTAACTCCAAATCAAGTTTTGGAGGTAAAAAATCTTCATATAGCTGGCTTAATTTTCGATTCTGATAAAAGTCGCATCTATCCTCATAAATCAATAGTTAGCCATATTGTGGGATATGGTGATATTGATAGAAATGGACTTTCAGGTATCGAATTAAGCTATGATAGAATTTTAAAACAAGGTACGGATGTTAAATTGGCAATGGATATAAGGTTGCAAGATATATTGGTTGATGAATTACAGAAAACTCTTGACGATGTTTCAGCAAAAGCGGCGGCGGGTGTAATATTAGATATTAATAATGGTGAAATATTATCCCTTGCGTCATTGCCTAATTTTGATCCAAATTTTCCTAATGACGCCAATTCATTAAGAAAATTCAATCGAGTAACTAATGGCGTCTATGAATTGGGGTCGGTATTTAAAATATTTACCAATGCTATTGTTTTTGAAGAAAATTTAATAAAAAATAATGAAATATTTGATGTGAAAAAGCCTATAAAATATGGTAAATTTACTATCTCTGATGACCATTACGTTAAAGATAAAATGAATTATGAAGAAATTTTTATACATTCTTCAAATATCGGTACGGTAAAAATTGCTGAAAAGATAGGTGTGAAGAAGCAGAAAGATTTTATACAAAAAATTGGCCTAACGGATAAAATAAAAACCGACTTTGATGGCCTAGGTAAACCAATTTATCCAAAAAAATGGCGCGATATTAATCTTTATACTATATCTTATGGTCATGGAATTGCCGTCACTCCTTTGCACTTTGCAATGGCTGCCTCAGCAATGGTTAATGGAGGAAATTTAATAAATCCATCTTTTATCATCAAATCAAATAACTTAATTAAACGCAAAGTTATCAATATCAACAGCTCTAAAAAGATTCTTCAATTATTACGAAAGGTTGTTACGGAAGGTACGGGAAAAAAATCTGAAGTCGATGGCTATGAAGTTGGTGGTAAAACTGGCACTGCTGAAAAAGTAGAGTTAGGGGGCTATAATGAGAAGAAAACCATTGCCTCTTTCGTTGCTGTTTTTCCGTCATCAGAGCCAAAGTATTTATTGTATATTTTATTTGATAGTCCAAATTCTCAATTTAATACTGGGGGCATGATAGCAGCTCCAGCAGCTGGAAATATTATTAAAAATATCGCTCCAATACTTAATTTAAGACCAGTAATTAATAAATAGCATTGAATCGAAATCCATCAATTAATTCAAATATAAAGTAAAATGCTTTATTTTGAGTTGACGTTAAAATAAAATTGATAGATAATTGAAGTTGTTTGTTAAATAACAATTTAATTATAAATAGATAATTATACTAAATCTCATCTTTAATTCACTAGTAATTTTAAAGATTGGATTTGTTATTTTCCCACCTCATGCCAAATCTTATTTACATAGATCGATATACAAAATATAAATTTTTTTGTTATTTTGATTTTTTAAATTCATGTATATCTTTATACTATAAAATTTAAAAAATAATTGCCGATTTGTTGATTTGCAAATGGTCTTGACATTTCAAGATTAAGTATTTTGCAATCAAGTTTTTTTAATTAAATAGCTACTTTTATGTTTAAGAAAAGGATTGCTGTTATTGGTTGTGGTATTTCATCTTCTGCTTTTTATCATTTTATCGATAAAAATAAATTTGATATTATATTTTTTGAGAAAGCTCGTGGCTCTGGTGGTAGAATGTCTTCGCGTCGTATTGATGAAATGTTCTTTGATCAAGGAGCAAGCTGTTTTGGTGCTATTAGATCAGAAAAGTTTAATAATTTTATTGCCCCATTTTTAGAAAAAGGCATAATAAAAGAATGGAGTGGTGAATTCAGAATCCTTGATGGTAAAACGATGCAATATTCTGATTTGGCTAAAAAGAAAAGATTAGTGTGTCGCTCACAATCAAATCTATTAATAAAAGAGATAATTTCTTCTGCCATAGAATCTGGAGATATTAAATTTAACAAAAAGGTAATTGAAATCATACAGAAAGGTAAGAAACATTGTATTGCAACTGATGATGGAAATGTATATGATGATTTTGATTATGTAGTATCTTCTGCGCCAGCTCCGCAAACATTGCAGATATTTCCTTCAAATTTTTGCTTTACCGAGTTATTAAAGGCTGTAAAATATAATACGACATTTGTTTTAATGATATCTCTGGAAAAGAGTAAGAAAATCGACTTTTCTCATTTGGCAATAAGGAATAGTATTATTTCACGTATTTCTTATGAAAATTCCAAAGGAGGTGAGAGAAATTTTGATAAAGATTGTTTTGTGGCTAATGCTAATAATGTATTTTCTGATGCGGTTTGCAATATGGATTATGAGATAATAAAAAGAGATCTTTTGGAGGAATTTCTTAGAATAGTTGATTTGGATAAGGGTGGTGTTTGTGATGTGGTGCTTCATAGATGGCTTTATGCAAACTCTAGTCATTCTTATAATTACTCAGCTCTACTTGATAGTGATTTAAATTTAGCGGCAATTGGTGATTATGTAAAAGAGCCAAGAGTCGAAATGGCATTCGAATCTGGTGCAGAAATGGCAGAAACTATAAATTATCTCAACGAATCAGATGCTAAAATAAAATTAGGTTAGACCGACTAATTTTTAAAAGACTCCATCAAATCGTTATTTTTGAGATAAAAATTGTAAAAAATAAAAGCTGTATACTTATACCAATTCCCACCTAAAAAACATATAAAAACTAAACAATCTGACTTTATCTTTTTGGCTAAAAATTGCAAAA
>JALQXY010000097.1 GCA_023262945.1 Rickettsiales bacterium
GGAGATTAATCTCCACACCTCTTTACATTATTTTATTGTCTACATTAATCTCCACACCTCTTTACATTATTTTATTGTGTTCCATCCCTATCTAAATTTTAATAAAATTTATTAATTTGTTGAGTTTTTTATTTAATAGAAGAGCGAGGAGATCTTTCAATTGAAGATTCTTCTTGGTAAGAATCATTTTTTTACTTCATCTTTTCGGTTTAGAATGATTGCCAATTTGATGATTATAACAATCGTTAAGATTATTAAATATGAGATTTGGTATAAAATCTTTTATTGATTTATATTGAAGTTTATTTTTAATTTAATTTTTATAATAGAATTGATTTGAATTTTTAGTAAAAATTTTTTAAATAAGATCATCTTTTTAATTTTAAAATCATTTATACATAATGCAAAACAAAGGAAAGATAACTCAAGTTATATCAGCTGTAGTTGATGTTGAATTTGAAGATGGAAATTTACCAGCAATATATAACGCTCTAGAATGCAATAATAATGGTAAAAAATTAATTCTTGAAGTGTCTCTTCACATAGGAGAGAAGTCGGTGCGCGCAATTGCAATGGACTCAACTGACGGCTTAACAAGAGGGATAGAAGTTATCGATACAAATAAGCCAATATCAGTGCCAGTTGGTGATAAAACTCTAGGTAGAATTATGAATGTTGTTGGCGATCCAATTGATGAAAAAGGAGAAATCGCTTCTGAAGAAAGATATCCTATTCATAACAATCCTCCAGCTTTAATTGATCAAGCAACTGAAACTGAAATTCTTGTAACGGGTATAAAAGTAATCGATCTTCTAGCTCCATATTCTAAAGGTGGTAAAATTGGTCTTTTTGGCGGTGCCGGTGTTGGTAAAACGGTTCTTATTATGGAGCTTATTAACAACGTAGCTAAAGCGCATAGCGGATATTCTGTTTTTGCTGGTGTTGGAGAGAGAACAAGAGAAGGTAACGATCTTTATCATGAAATGATAGATTCTGGCGTTATTGATGAAAAAAACATTGAAAATTCTAAAGTATCTTTAGTTTATGGTCAAATGAACGAGCCTCCTGGAGCGCGTGCTCGTGTTGCTTTAACTGGACTAACTCAGGCTGAATATTTTCGTGACAAAGAAGGTCGCGATGTTTTATTCTTTGTTGATAATATTTTCCGTTTTACTCAGGCTGGTTCTGAAGTTTCTGCTCTTTTGGGTCGTATTCCTTCGGCTGTTGGTTATCAACCAACATTAGCTACTGAAATGGGTCTTATGCAAGAAAGAATAACTTCCACTAAAAATGGTTCTATCACATCAGTGCAGGCTATTTATGTGCCAGCTGACGATTTAACAGATCCAGCTCCAGCTACTTCATTTTCACATTTAGATGCTACAACTGTACTTTCTAGGCAAATTGCTGAAATTGGTATTTATCCGGCGGTTGATCCTCTTGATTCAACTTCAAGAATTCTTGACCCAAGAATTGTTGGTCAAGAGCATTATGATGTGGCTCGTGAGGTTCAAAAAACTCTACAAGCTTATAAATCTTTGCAAGATATTATTGCTATTTTGGGTATGGACGAGCTTTCAGAGGAAGATAAATTAACAGTTGCTAGAGCTCGTAAAATACAACGCTTTTTATCTCAACCGTTTCATGTTGCTGAAGTTTTCACTGGTTCACCAGGTGTGTTAGTTGATTTGCAAGATACCATTAAAGGTTTTAAAGAAATTTGCCAAGGTAAATATGATCACTTGCCAGAGTCGGCATTTTATATGGTTGGTAATATTGATGAAGCTATTACTAAAGGTGAAAAAATTCTTAAAGAACAAAAATAATGATTCAAAATTTAGCAGTTGAAATTATCTCGCCAACAGGAGTTGTATTTGAAGGTAAATGTCATATGGTAGTTATACCATCTGTTAATGGTGATATTGGTGTTATGTATAATCATGAATCATTTGTTGCTAAGTTAAAAGAAGGCAAGATATCTATTTTTAAAGATTATGACAAAAAAACTAACAGTTTTGATGTAGAAGGTGGATTTGCTGAGATTCAAAGCGAAGGCAAATTGTTAATTTTAATTGATTAAAATGTCAGTTTTACTATTTCTGATACCTATAACCTTAATACTTGGAATCACTGGTCTTTCTATGTTTATATGGAGTGTTAAGAGTAAGCAATATGAAGATCTAGACGGTGCTGCTAATAGAATATTATTTGATGATTAGTTTTTATTAATCGATTACGTTTTTAAACCCAAAACCGTCAATAAAAAATTAATTTATGCCATTATCTCATATTATATCTAGCTACGATAAAAAAGATTCATGCATCAAAAAGTGCACTAAAATTTTTTTATCATAACTATCTACACCATGATTTAATGACTTAAATCAACTTTCTATTGATGGTTTTGGGTTAAAAGCTAGTTTTTGCTAAAGATATTATTATTATTTCTTTTGCTTCTTTTCTTTTTATTGCTTTGGCGCAAGATTCAACTGTAGCTCCTGTAGTTATTACATCATCAAATATAAAAACGCGCCTATCTTTTATAAGTGGATAATATTTTTTATTAATAATAAAAGCTTTTTTAAGATTTTTACTACGCTCTTCTTTTTTTAAACTAACTTGCGGTTTGGTATCTTTGCTACGAAACAATAAATCATGATAAAAAAGCGGTTTTTCAGGTAATTTTTTGATTAATTCTTGGCATATTTGCGTGGTTTGATTAAATTTGCGTTGTTTTAATTTGTTTTTGTGTAAAGGTACTGCGATTAAAATATCATCTTTTTTTATTTGCTGTTGCAAGTGCGGCAGTAATATTTGGCTAATCTTTTTTATTAAAAAGCTATTATCGCGATATTTAAGATCGCTAATAATTTTTTTGATTATATAATTATAACTATAAACTGTAATTGTTCTATCAAAGCTAGGTTTTTTAGCTATGCATTTGGCGCAAAGTGGGTTCATATTAGGTATGTCAACTTCATAAGGAAAGGCACAAATTGGACATTGTGGCTTAGTGATAAACTGCAATTTAGGCCAGCATTCCTGACAAAATAACCCATCTTCATTGATGATTTTGCTGCAATATAAGCAATGCGATGGAAAGATTAGATTGATTAATTTTTTAATTATTAACCCGTGCATAAACTAATTGTTCTTTTAACAAAAAGATATTTATTAACAAAAGAATTTAAAAAAGCCTTAAGCCCTATACCTATAGGACTTGCATTTTTTACAATTTTTATCTCAAAAAATATTTTGTCATATTGTTCATTTTTAGATGGGAATTGGTATTAGACAAGAAAATATTTAGAAAAAATTAAAGAATTGGTGGGGTAGTTGTGCAAAGGTTTTTTGTAAGAGATTTTTTTTAGAAAGAGTTTGTGAAGAGTTTGTAAAAGTAATTTAGTTTTTAGATTATTTTTATTAATTCTTCTTTATGAAGAAATGATAGTAATGGTTGGATCGATAAACCGAGAATACCATAATAATCGCCAATCACTTCAGAAAATAAATGCTTTCCCATCGATTCATATTTATAACTTCCAGCACAGCCCCAAGATTTATCGTAAGATATATAAGAATTAATCTCGGATTTTGTAAGTTGCCTCATGGTTAATTTTGCTTTAGTAATATTGCTAAAAATTATTTTATTATTCTCAGCTATTACTACGGCATTATTTTGAAAATGACTTTTACCATTAAATTCACATAACTGAAGCAGCGCCTCTTCTTTGTTATTTGATTTAAAAATTTCTTTTCCCAGAAATTCACAAACTTGATCAGATCCTATAATATAATGATTTGGTTTAATATTACTAATTGATAAAGCTTTTTGTTTTGCTAAATATAAAGCAAGCTTGTCTGGCTTAAGATTTAATGATAATTTGTTATTATCCTCATCGTAAGTTGGCTCAGCTACTTCAAAATCAAGGCCAGAATCTTGCAAGATTTTTCTTCTTATTGATGATTTCGAAGCAAGAATTAAGTTACAATTTTGCTGCAAAATGCTATTTAACATTTATCTAATCATATCAAAAACTCTTTGCTCAAGAGTAATATCTTTTTTAAAATCACCTAACATCATTTTAGTGATTGTAGTTGTATTTGTTTTATGTATTCCTCTGGTGGTCATGCATTGATGCTTGGCGTCTATTATAACAGCAACACCTTTTGGCTTTAGAACATTTTGTATGGTTTGAGCAATTTGTGCCGTCATCGTCTCTTGCGTTTGTAATCTTTTACCAAAAACATCTAATAAACGGGCAATTTTACTTATGCCAACAACTTTTTTATTAGGTATATAAGCTATATGAGCTTTGCCAATAATTGGCACTATGTGATGCTCGCAATGAGACTCGAGCCTCATATCTTTTAATAGAACAATATCATTATAGCCACTAACGTCCTCAAAAGTTTTACCTAAAACTAAATCGGGATTAATATTGTAGCCAGCAAAAAATTCTTCATAAGCATTTACTACTCTTTTTGGAGTATCTTTTAAACCTTCACGCTCTGGATTATCACCGGCCCATGCTATCAAGGTTCTAACCGCTTTTTCAGCTTCCTCTCTGGAAGGTTTTTTTGTTATAAAGGTTGACATTATTTTAATTAAAATTTTACTTGATGTTTATATAGATTTTTACACCCATTAAAAATATTGGAAATACAATTTCTTTTATATTTAATAACTTAAATGCATAACAATCTCATTATATTATTCTAAATCATAATATTAATTTACAATAATAAAACCATCTTTACAATTTAACTTGTAAAAAGTCAAAATCTTAATTAGATAAATTAGAAATTCACATGAATATTACATCAAACTTTAGAAAAAGCTTTTTTGCAACTTCTGTTATTATAACTTTATTATTCTGTAATAGTAGTTTTGCCGCGCCTTATGGAGTTATAGATACAAAAAGAATTATGAATGAAGCAAAAGCTGTTATATATACGCAAAAAGTAATCAATAAGAAGCAATTAGAATTCAAAGAAATTGTTACCAATAAAGAAGGAAAGCTAAAACAAGAAGAAGATTCTCTTATAGCCAAAAAAGATTTACTTAGCGCAGAAGGATTCAAGCAAGAAGAAGAAAAATTACAAAAAAAGATCGATGATTTCAAAGATTTTGTTATAGAAAAAAATAACATTCTTCAAGAAGCATTACAAGATGCAATCAAAATAATAGAAGAAAAAATAAAAGAAAGTATAACTGAAATTGCTCAACAAAAAAAATATTCAATCATATTTCCAGAGGGTAGCTTAGTGTATTATGAAGAAAATTTAGACATAACCAATGATGTATTAAACTTAGTTAATAGTAAAATAGAAGTGGTTGATATAAAGTTTTCAAATAAAAAGAATAAGTAATATCAAAACCACCATTTAAGATACCAAAGACAGCTGTATTATAAATTCATCTTTTTAGCTAAGATATTTAATCAAAAAATTTTATTAAAATTTTTATTAAAAAGACAAAGAAAAAATTTAAGTTTTATATGTAGAAAACTTTTGTTTTTTAACAATTATTAATAGTAATTAATTTATTAAAAAGAACTCAACATATTACTGACAAGCTAAACATTCTTCATATTTATTTTCCTCTTCTCTTTTTTCTATTATAATATCATCTTTATGTACTTTATGAGAAACTTTATCAGCTCTTTGCACAGAAGTAGAACGACAATAATACAGACTCTTAACACCTTTTTGCCACGCTCTAAAATGAATTTCATGTAAGTCTTTTTTAGAAACATTACCTGGTAAAAAGACGTTTATACTTTGAGCCTGACAAATATATTGCTGCCTTTCTCCAGCTAAATCAACAATCCATCTTTGATCTATTTCTGGAGCAGTTTTGAATACTAGTTTCTCATGGTCATCTAAAAAATCTAAATGCTGAACAGACCCTTCATTAGTTGTAATAGAAGACCAAATGTCATCAGTATTACGACCCTTTTCCTTTAGCAGCTTAACAAGATTTTTATTTCTTACATTAAAAGATCCTGTAAGAGTTTTTTGGGTAAATGAATTTGCAGCGTAAGGCTCTACTCCTGGTGATGAATTACCAGCAATAATTGAAATTGAGGCAGTAGGAGCTATAGCCATTTTATTAGAAAATCTTTCTTGTACTCCAGCCTCTTTAGCATCTGGACACGAACCCCTTTCTGCAGCTAAGTCTTTTGATGATTTATCAGCCTGTTCTTTAATATGTTGAAATATTTTTTTATTCCACACCTTACTCATTGCTGACTCCATTGGTACATTTTTACTTTGCAGGAAAGAATGAAAACCCATAACGCCAAGACCCACACTTCTTTCTCTAGAGGCAGAGTATTTAGCTTTAGACATTGAGTCAGGGGCTTTGTCGATAAAGTCCTGTAAAACATTGTCTAAAAAGCGCATAATATCTTTTATCATCATATCATTATTTTTCCACTCTTCATAATATTCTAAATTAAGAGAAGATAAACAACAGACTGCGGTACGATCATTTCCAAGATGATCTATACCAGTTGGCAAAGTTATTTCACTACACAGGTTAGATGTTTTAACTTTAAGATTTTGTTTTTTATGATATGATGGAATAGATTTATTGACAGTATCAATGAACAACATATAAGGTTCACCGGTTTCAACTCTAGATGTTAATAATTTAATCCATAACGATCTAGCATTAACTCTCTCAACAACTTGATTATTGTGAGAACTTCTTAAAGCAAATTCAGAGCCATTTTGAACGGCTTTCATAAATTCATCAGTTATAACAACACCGTGATGCAAATTTAAAGAACGACGATTAGGGTCTCCACCAGTTGGTCTACGTAAATCAATAAATTCTTCGATTTCTGGATGATTTACTGGTAAATAAACAGCGGCTGAACCCCTTCTCAAACTTCCTTGAGAAATAGCTAAAGTTTGCGAATCCATTACTTTAATAAAAGGAATAATTCCTGAAGTTTTACCATTGCCACGAACCGTTTCACCAATAGAACGCAAATTGCCCCAATAACTGCCAATCCCCCCACCTTTTGAAGCTAACCAAACATTTTCATTCCACAACTCCACTATTCCCTGCAATGAGTCTGAAGATTCATTTAAAAAACAAGATATTGGCAACCCCCGATTTGTACCACCATTACTTAAAATAGGAGTGGCCGGCATAAACCATAGATTTGATATATAGTTGTATATTCTATTGGCATGCTCTTGATCATCAGAATAATAGCTTGCAACACGAGCAAAAAGATCTTGATAAGACTCCTCCGGCATAAGATAACGATCTTTCAAAACCGCCTTACCAAAATCACTTAATTTATCGTCTTTTTTAAGATCTATTTCTATCTTAATCTGATTATTATTTTTTTTATTAATCTTAGATTTTGCACTAGATAATCTATTTGCCATTTTACTTATGCTTAAATTTTATTCTAAAGTTATATCAAAGTTCATCTTTAAAGCATTTAAAAATAAGCGATTAAATTCTTTATCTTTTCGTCTTAAAATTAAGAAAAGCTTCAAGATGTAATAGCTTTCATTTTTCTTAATTTTAATCTCAAAAATCTTTCGAATTTAATCTGTTTGAAAGATGAACTTTAGTATTAGTATATTTTCAAGACGCTTTTACTTTCACCTAGATACGTCAATATAAAGTTGATTTAGGTCATTAAATCATGCTATAGATAGTTATGATAAAAAAAATTCTAGCACATTTTTTGATGCACAAATATTTTTTATCGTAGCTAGATTAATGTAAGATGATGACATAAATCAACTTTCTATTAACGGATTTGGGTTAACTACAAAACTAGAAAAACTAAATTATGCAGAGGTCTTGATTGTTTGGATAAATCAATATATAGTATGTATTTCATAATATTTATACTATATGTTGTTATAATGTTCTTTTTACTTATGATAAAATTAAATGTCTATCTTCTTTTTAAGAAAAATTATTACAAATTCTTTCAACTAATAGATGAGCATCTTTTTTTGTTTTTTGTGCCATCATTTTTCCTAATTCAATAGCATTTTGCAAATCAGCATGACATGAAAACGATAATTCAAAAATCTCACTTCCGTCTTGATCAAATAATATAGTTCTGAGATTTAATTGATTTTGAGAGTTTATACATCCATAAACTGCTACTGGAGTAAAACATGAGGCACCCAACTCTTTAAGAAAAGATCTTTCCGCTATAATGCATATTTCTGTATCATCATCGTTAACATGACGCATTATTTCTGCTATCTTAGTATCATTTTTCCTGATTTGAATTGCAAGAGAACCCTGTCCTCCAGCGGGTAAAAATCTATCAATCGAAATAAATTCTTTTATGTGATTATTTTTATTTATCCTATTAAGACCGCAGCACGACAATATAGAAGCATCAACCTCGTTTTTTTCTATTTTATTTAATCTAGTGGCAATATTACCACGAAAATCAACTATTTTTAAATCTGGCCTAATTTTTAATATAATTGCCTTACGCCTAGGAGATGAAGTGCCAACAGTTGAACCAATTGGTAATTGAGCTATTGAATTATATTTTTTTGATACAAGGCAGTCACGAGGATCCTGTCTTCTTGTAAAAGATACAAGAGATGTTAAGTCACTAAAAAGTGGCGGAACGTCTTTGGCAGAATGAACAGCTACATCGATTCTTTTTTTAATTAAATCTTCTTCTATCTCTTTAATAAATAAAGCCTTACCACCTATATTGAATAAACTTCTATCCTGTATCTTATCTCCAGACGTAACAATGGGAAATATTTCAAATTTTATCTGTGGATAAGTTTTTTTAAGCGCTAATTCTACTTCCTTAGTTTGAGATAATGCCAATTGACTTTCTCTAGTTCCAACCTTGATTATATTATCAAATGACATCTACTTTAAATAAATTAATAATTTTTCTAGAAAAGTTTTATCAAATATAAAGTTACTATTGAATTAAAATTTTACTTGTAAATTAGCGCTAATGCACAACAACATCACAAGAGGATTAGAATTTTAATCAAAATACAAGATTAGAAGCAATATTTTATTCTATTGAAATGCTAAAAATCTTTTAAAGTTAACCTTGTCTAGCTTTAAAACGAGGGTTAGATTTGTTTATTACATATAAACGACCTTTTCTACGCACAATCTTGCAATCTTTATCTCTTTTTCTAGCGGATTTTAATGAATTATAAATTTTCATAGACAGATAATTAAAATTAATTAAGTTATTAATATCGTATTATAAAAAACCCTGTAAATCAATCAATTTTGAGGAATTTTTGAGGGAGATT
>JALQXY010000108.1 GCA_023262945.1 Rickettsiales bacterium
AAAAATAGAAGAAGTTTCTCAAGATTGATTTATACCAATTCCCATCTAAAAATGAACAATATGACAAAATATTTTTAAGATAAAAATTATAAAAAATGCAAGTCCTATGCCTATAGGACTTAAGGCTTTTTACAATTTTTATCTTAAAAAATATTTTGTCATATTGTTCATTTTTAGATGGGAATTGGTATAAATCAATCTTGAGAAACTTCTTCTATTTTTATTTTAGCTGATTGCAAAAGTTTGCTACAATGAATATGTAACGACTTACCTTCTTCGTAAAGCTTAACCATATCATCTAAATTAACCTTTTTAGAAGATAATGTTTCAACAATTTCTTCTAATCTTTTTAAGGCATTTTCATAGGACATTTTGGTGATTTCTTTAGAAATTTCTTTGGAATTTGTCATAAATATTAATTTTTTCTTAAAAGTACCACTGCAAATCAGTAAATTTTGGTAATTTTGTTTTTAAATTAAAAAATAAAAATAATAAAAAATAATGGGGGGGTGTTTAATGGTATTACTATTGGTAAAACTCAAATAAGGGTAATTCAGAGCCCTCTTTATCAATTAATGGTATAGGGTATTGGTTGGAAAAACAGGCATCGCAATATTGCGGATTGTCATTATTTCGTTCTTTTTTGTTAATTGCTTTATAAAGACCATTTATTGAAATATAAAAAACACCATCAGCGCCAATAATTTTAGCAATTTCTTGTACGGAATGGTTAGAGGCGATTAAATGATCTTTTTTAGGGGTATCAACTCCGTAGAAGCAAGGTGATATAGTTGGTGGTGAAGCTATTAACAAATAAACTTCAGTGGCTCCGGCATCGCGCATCATTTGTACAATTTTTTTTGAAGTGGTGCCTCTTACAATACTATCATCAACTAGGATAACTTTTTTACCTTTAATGGATCTTGAATTAGCGTTATGTTTTAATTTAACGCCAAAGTTACGAACGCGATCAGTTGGCTCTATAAAAGTTCGTCCAACATAATGATTTCTAATAATACCTAATTCAAAGGGAATTTTGGATTGCATTGCATACCCTATTGCTGCCGGCACGCCAGAATCAGGAACTGGAACCACTATATCGGCGTTAATTTTTACTTCTTTAGCAAGTTCAATACCAATATTCTTGCGCATTTCATAAACATTTTTGCCATCAATATTGCTATCGGGGCGAGCAAAATAAATATATTCAAAAATACAAAATTTTGGTGATTGTTTGATGAATGGTTGCAATGAAGAAATACCTTTATCATCAATTAAAACCATCTCTCCTGGTAAAACGTCTCTTACGAAATCAGCAGCAATGATATCTAAAGCGCAGCTTTCTGAGGCAAATATGTAAGAATTGCCCAACTTTCCGATAACTAGAGGTCTGACACCATAAGGATCACGAATTGCTATTATGCCATCTTTATGAATTAAAACCAATGAAAAAGCTCCTTCAATTTGAGAAGTAGCATCGATAATTTTTTCTTGCAGAGTTGCTTTATGACTAAGAGCTATGAGATGCATAATAATTTCGCTATCCATTGTAGTTTGAAAAATTGCACCTTTTTTTATAAGAGAGTTTCTTAATTTATTAACATTGGTTAAGTTGCCATTATGCGCCAATCCTAAAAATCCTAAACTGAGTTGAGCATAAAGAGGTTGAAAATTTTTTGCTGCTTTTGATCCAATTGTTGAATATCTTACATGGCCAATAGCAGAATTGCCGCATAATTTATTAACTACTTCTTGTGAAGTAAAATTTTCAGAAACTAAACCTTCAGCAAAATGCGCTGAAAAATACTCTCCATTCATCGCTATGATACCAGCAGCTTCTTGACCTCTATGTTGCAATGCATGAAGTCCAAGCGCGGTATTGATGGCAGCATCTTCAGAATTATAAATAGCAAAAATACCACATTCTTCTTTTAACTTATCAAACATTTAGCAATTATTAATTAATATAATTTATGAAAATCTAAGGATTGGATTTGTCACTAGTTAATAGATATTTATAAACTATAACATTTTCCATAATTCTTTGTACGTAATTTCTGGTTTCATAATAAGTAATCAGTTCAATCCAGTCAACAATTTTATCTATATCATGACCAACTTCCCTTGGATCATAAAATTCATCAATCCACCTATATGCATTGTTAGGCCCGGCATTGTAAGCAGCAATTGCTAAAATTTCTGAACCATTAAATTTATCAACTAAGCTTTTTATATAATAAGAGCCAATTTTTATATTATAATCAATATCATTAGATAGTTTTTTTCTATCATATTTTATATCTAATTCTTTTGTTACTAATTTAGCGGTTTCTGGCATAATTTGCATAAAGCCTACTGCGCCAGCAGAGCTTAAAGCTTCTTTAGCAAAGCCGCTTTCTTGTCTTATTATAGCGTGAATCAATGAAGCATTGTGATTATTTTTAATTTTATCAATAATCTGAAAACTATCTTTAACAAAAAATACATCTTTTTTAGCAGCTATTCTGGCTAATTTTACCTCTAGAGAACGATTAGAAAATTCATTAACAATTTTCATTATAATTGCTATTTGTCCTTTGCTTTTAGTATTGTAAATTATCGATTCCAATAGATCGATAGACTGGCTTATTTTTCCTTGCTTTAATAATAAGTATGCTATCTGAACATCAACTGAGTTAGATATGTCGAGCATGTCTTGCGCTGTTATATTCGGAATTTCTGGTAAATTAATTGATATTTTCTGATTATTCTTTTTGGCTAAATTATGATATTTATTAATGGCTAATTGTCCATAAAAATAAATTGGATAATTACTAGCCTCTTTATACCATTTTAAAGCATCACTTTCTATGCCGATTTCTTCCATAGATCTACCAAGCCAGTAAGATGCTCTGGCTATTGTTATTGGTTGTACTACATTATTATATAAATTAGAAAAATGTTTATAAGCATTTTTTGGTTTATCAAGAAAACTTAAAGCAATCCAACCCGACATCCACTGCTCTTCCCAATATTTTGGACTATCTTTTGTTAAATTGCTGCGCTCTATAATATTGTAAGCGTCTTTATATTCTTTGTTTTTTAATAACTCTCTGGAGTAAAGATTTCTTAAACTCCACCATTTATCACTAAAATTAAAATCTTTAGGTGTTTTTAGTAGTAAATCAATAACATCTTCAGTCATATTTTTTGATTTATACCATAAAGCGCGACGATAAAGCAAAGCTTCATTATTGCGAAGTTTTCTTGGTATGGAAAGTATGATATTATTTATATATTTTTTGTTGTAATTTATATCTACTGCAGCATTAAAAAGTTTTTTATAATCTTTGCCAAGTAATGGAATTATTCTTTTAGCCTCACTTATCATGTCATCCATCAGAAGCCTCTCTATACGAAATACATGATCTTTTTCATTAAGTTGAAGATGGTATTTGTCTAAAAAATTAGCTTCTTCATCTTTGTCAAAATTTTCTTCAATCCATATTTTTGATATTTCTTTATGTATATCTTTATTTATTTTTTCTAACTCGAGTTCTGAAAGTTGTGATTTTTGAAAAAAATCAATTTTAGCTTTTAAAAGATAAAGCTTAGATTCTTTACTGGTTGGATCATTTAAGGCAAAATATTGAGCTATTCGATCATATGGCAAGTTTTGATCCATGATAATTTTTTCTGCATTCTTTTTTACGCTATCAATTTCTTGTAAATGCTGATTATCATTTACAAATTTTTCTATATTACTAAAAGATATATCTTCAATATTACTTACTCTGCTATATTTATGCCAATCGATCATTTTACATATGGCTCGACTGAAATCTTTTTTTACCAATAAAATGTTATTTGAAAGCTCAGAATGTCTTTTTGTATCTTGCGAAGATGCATCTTTTTTGAAATTGTGACATAGTGTAGTTGCTTCATTGTATTTTCTTTTTTCAACAAGATCCTCTATTTCTCTAAAATCAGATTCTTCTTTTTCTGAAAATTTATACCATATTTTATCACTAATACTAGAAGTAGAAATTTTATCATTAGAAAAAGCTTTATTGTTAGCAATAAGCTGTATGATAATAATTGTTACGATTAACCTTAAAAGCATTGATAATAAAAATTCTTAAAAAGAAAAAATGTTTTACTAATTAAAAAAACTTTAATTTTATAAAATTAGATTTATATCAGAAATTGCAGAAATTACCTTTTTAAGGCAAAATAAAAATTAGCACCCAACTGCAATTGTTATGATATTTTCAATCTTTAAAATTGAAAAAGATTGGTTGGATTTTAATTTTATCTTTTTTGACTAAAGATTATAAAATAAATTAAGCCCATTAAGCTTGTACATTATATAGATTTTATTTTTTAAATTTATCTAGAAATATTTTGTTAAAAATAAAATTAACTTAGTATTATTACAATTATAACTAATTTAACCTACGATTTACTAAAGCAAGATAAAAATATGGATATAATAAACAAAATTGCAATAAAGCTTTTTCAAGATAAGGTTGGAATTGATGAATTTGGTAATCAATATTATCAAAGCAAAGATAAAAAAAAGAGATTTGTTGTTTATAATGGTATTCCAGAACCAACCAAAATACCTAGCGAATGGCGAGTTTGGATTCATTACAAGTGCAATAAAGCACCCTCTAATTTTAAAATAAAAAAATATTTTTGGCAAAAAATGCACATACCAAATTTAACTGGTACTAGATTTGCTCATAAGCCAAAAAATACTAGCAGTAATTCTAATTATGAAGCTTGGTCACCTAAATAATTAATAACAAATTTTATGAATAAAAATTATTTCGAGATAATAGTTGGAACATTTGTTTTAATATGTGCTATATTATTTGTCTCAGACTCTATAAAAGGAACCAAAATAAATGATAATAATGGCTATACATTAATTGCTAAATTTAACAATATAGATGGTATCACTTCCGGTAGTGATGTTAAAATTGCTGGAGTTAAAATTGGTTCTGTTGATAGTCAAGATTTAGATCAAAAAAGCTACCAAGCAGTTTTAAAATTGTCAATTAACCCTAACATCAAAATTCCTCTTGATAGTTCAATAAAGGTATCTTCCGAAGGTTTACTTGGGTCGAAATTCTTGCAGATCAACCCAGGTGGAGATGTTGAAAATTTAGTTAATGGTGATGAAATTGAATTTACTCAATCATCAGTAAGTTTTGAAGATTTACTAGGAAAATTTATTTTTAGCTCCAACGAAGAATCTAAAAAATGAAATTAATTTTTGTAAGATTTATCACTGCTGTATTACTTCTTTTTACAACTAATCAAAATTTATTGGCACAAGATGTATTGGAAGAATTAAATAATTACGAAGAAGAAAGTGATCAAATTAACATTTTTGATGATTATCAAGAAAGTGAAAAACAAAGCTATGTAATCGACCATTCCAAAATAAATCCTTCTAATTTTTATAAAAAAGCCATTATACAAGCTCTTGATAAGTCAACTGCTCGTAAATCAGATTTATCAATTGCAGTGGGTAGCGAAAGAAAGTTTGATAATATTTTGATAAAAATCCATAAATGTTGGAAAGCCCCTCTTCAGCAGGCTCCAGAAAGCAAAGCTCTTATTCAGGTAATAGAAGAGATTAAGTATTCTTACGAAACAAAAACCAATAATTTATTTTTTGGATGGATATTCGCTTCTACCCCGTCAATTTCAGGCTTGGAACATCCTATTTATGACTTAACTCTAATTAATTGTACTGATTAATGATTAAAATATCGCCATCTTTGTTATCTTGTGATTTTTCAAGAATGGGGCAAGAAATATTAGATCTAGAATTAGCTGGTGCTGACTATTTACATCTTGATGTCATGGATGGTCAATTTGTGCCTAATATTACATTTGGTAATGAACTCATTAAATCAATTAGAAAATGCTCTAAATTGCCATTTGATACTCATTTGATGATAAATAATCCTGATAATCATATCGCTAATTTTGTCGAAGCTGGATCTGATATAATCACAATTCATTTTGAGGCAGTTACTCACGCTGATCGAACGCTAGATTTTATTAAATCCTTTAATAAAAAAGCTGGCATTTCTATTGTACCGTCAACCAATGAGAATAACATTGATTATATTATAGAAAAATGTGACTTAATTTTGGTAATGACAGTTAATCCTGGATTTGGAGGTCAAGAATTTCTTACAAATCAATTAAAAAAAATTGAAAATATTAAAAATAAAATAATAAAAAGTGGTAAAAAAATAGAATTAGAGGTTGATGGTGGTATTAATAATATAACTGCAAAATCGGTTATCAATGCCGGAGCTGATGTTTTAGTTTCAGGGTCTTATATATTTAAAAGTAAAGACAAAAAATTAGCAATTTGTAAACTAAGAAATGCTTAATTACCTTAATTCAAATAATACATTTATTGTTTATGGGCTTGGTATTTCTGGAATAGCGACCATAAAATATCTAGTGCAAAATACTAATAATAAAATTATAGCTAGTGATGATAATTTAGAAAATCTTAATAAAATATCTAAAGATTTGGAATATCTTGAAAAAGAAATTAAATTTGTAAAACCGCAAGATTTAAATTTTAATAAAAATACTATTATCATAAATTCTCCTGGAATTCCTATTTACAATCCTCCTCACCCCATTTTACTTAAAGCTATAAGTAATAAATCTGCTATAATTTGTGATATCGAATTATTTTATTATATCAATAGTAATCATAATTTTATTGCAGTAACTGGAACAAATGGCAAGTCAACGACCGTTAGCTTAATTAATCATATATTACTAAATCTTGGAATAAAAAGTAATCTAGGTGGTAATATTGGAAAGGCTTGTTTTGATTTAGATATATCTAGTTTAAAAAAAGATTATGTATTAGAGATATCATCTTATCAAATTGATTTATTAAAAAATGCTCATTTTAAGATTTCTGCATTAACCAATATAACTCCAGATCATATAGAGCGTTATGGAAATTTTGATAATTACTATAAATCCAAAAAAAAAATTTTTGACCAGCAAAAAACTGGTGATGTAGCAATAATAAATATCGATGATGAATTTTCTTTCAAACTATTTAATCAATTAAAACAAGATAAAAATCATAAATCAGACTTAATACCAATTTCTACTAGAAATATTTTAGATAAAGGTGTGTCATTTATTAGTGGAATATTATACAATAAAATATTAGGTAACAACAATCATTATAAAATAAATCCACAATTTCTTGTGGGTCAACATAACAATGAAAATATAGCAATAGCCTTCGCTTCAGTGTTTTGTAATTTATACAAAAATCATCAAGAAAAAATTAATAATCAAAATTTAAACAGCATAATTGATTCTATAGAAAATTTTACCGGACTTAAGCACAGAATGCAATTTTTAGGTAGAATTAATAATATTGCTTTTTATAATGATAGCAAAGCCACAAATGCCGATGCAGCTTATCATGCTCTTAAAGCATTGGATAATATTTATTGGATACTTGGTGGTAGGCCTAAGATTGGTGGAATTGAGTCACTATCACCTTTATTTAGTAAAATTAAGAAAGCTTTTTTAATAGGAGAAGCTAGCGATGAATTTGCAAAAATTTTAGATAGATATAATGTGAATTATGAAAAAAGTTTTACTTTAGATAATGCTACTAAAAAAGCATTTAGCGATGCTAAAATTAACAACTCAGATCAAAAAAACATTTTACTCTCTCCCGCTTGTGCGTCTTTTGACCAATGGCAAAATTTCGAACAAAGAGGAGATTATTTTTGCAAGATTTTTGATGATATTAAAAAAGCTTAATAAAATTTACAAATTAGCCTTAGTCATATATATAAAAATTATGAAAAGTAATTTTTATATTCCTAGTCTTAGCTCTTTTCTTGCTGCTACTTTTTTATTTTTTCTTTTAATAAATAATTCTCATGCGTTTGATGCGGTTAATTTATTTAATTGTGACAATATTAACAATCAAATACCAGAACCCGGTGTAAATTGTGTATATAATGGTTTACCTCTTTGCACCGCGGTAAATAGTATGGTAGCGGGAAATTGGCTTGACGATGCTACCCCAGATCCACGAGTTAACTGTATGGATATGGTGCATTTACCATTATGTTCTGAATTTTCTAGTGGAGAAGCTAAAAATAAAGTCAATTGCATAAATGAATGCAATTCAGGAGAAACTCATATAGTAAATGATTGTGTTAAATTTTGTCATAAGGCTGCAAATAATGAAAGTTGCATAATGGCAAAATGTCATCAATTAGGTGGCATTGAACCAAAAGTAGGAGGAGCTGACAAAAATTGCGAAATGGAGAAATGCATCAAGCTCACTATCGAAGAGTTAAGAAATAGTCAATTTCAACCTAAGCATGAAAAAAAATATTGCGAAGGTCAGGATAATTATTGTTTTGAATTTAAAAAAGATGCTTTAAAGCATCTTGTAACTATGGGCGTTAACCCAATGTGCAAATTGCATTATTGCAAACCAAAAACATTTTTATGCGGTCGTGATTTTTTATATGACGAAGCTAATGACTTTGGCGATCATGTTCTTCATATAGAAAAAAAGGGTGCTGATTTTTATAACGAATATAAACAATACATTCCCCATCCTAACAGCGATAATACTAACGATCTTGGTCTTGGATGCATTAATAAAATATGCTTACTTCCTATTATAAAAAGATTGGAATGTATAAATGGCAGCCCCAAAAATGAAGATCTACCAGCGGCACCAGTTGCAAAATGTAATTCAAATAATAAATGTCTTAAAGCTACAATTGATTGCTTTGCTAAATTTTCAAATCCAGATGAATGTTTATTAGATTGTAACCAAAATAATAGCCCAGCTCAAGATTGTATATATCAACCGCAATGCACTAATCAAAGTGGTAGCGATAGTGAAAAAACTTTTTTTAGCAAGGTTATTGACTGCAATACTGGCAACAATTCCCAGTGCAATATCACGCTAATTGATGAAGCTGACATTTCTTCATTTAATTCATATGGATTTAATACTCAATCATGGTTTTATAGACCAAGCCCCCATAAAAAATCATTTAAAAACAATTTAGTTCCAAACGCAACTCCTAGCAATAGAGGCGCTAGAGATGCTGAAGATAATGAATTGCAGCAAAATGGACAAAATGCAAATTTCGATAATTTACCTAAAAATTATTCAAGATATGAGCAGCGATATAGAACAATGTTATTTGATGCAAAAAATTCATCAGTAACCAATGGTAACATTGATCATTTAAGTGATATTTGTTATAAAAAAAATGATTTAATCGCTAATGATTTTGGAGAAGATGTTCCTATACTTGGGTTTTATCATGATTACGTAACTTATGATACACTAGTTCCTCAAGCTTGCACTACAGGTAAACATAAAATGAATGGAATTAGAGCTTCAAGGTATGAGGGTTTGTGTGGAGTAAATACAATTTTCGATAAATTAAAAAGAGAGGATCAAACTGCTTATTTTAAAGATTTCGTTATATCAGATTACGAAAATCAAGTTTACAAAGTAACTATTTGCGTTAGATTTAATAATCAATTGGTACCTAATAAAACTTGCGGCAAAAGAGAATGTGGTATATCATATATTTTTGGAGAGCTATCAGGAAATGCTTGCGGATTTGATGTTTGTAAAGAGTTGGTAATACCGATGCTTAATCCTAAAAAATGTATATTAAAAGATGAATATGGGACAGCTAAAGATGGAAGCAAAATGCCAGATTTTACATCTAGCAATACTCCAGAGCAAAAAGGAGATGAAGGTGATAATGAAAATTGCGCCGCTATTATAGATGATAGCTTAAGAGTTAGAGCTGTTAAATATGGGCAATATATATGTGCTTTTTTAGATGGTAAAGACATATCGGATAATATCGCTGGTATTTTTTTAAGTGATAATGAGACAATACAAAGTGTCAGTGAAGAGGAAGATCCTGATTTAAAATATTGTATGACGGGAGACGGTAATCGAGTAAATATAATAGATGATACCGAGGATAAAGAAGTTGATGGCGTACCCAATATTAATATTGAAACAATAAGAAGCAATTGCGAAGCTGATAATTCAGTAGATGATGTAGAAAAATGCAAAAACGAGAAAATCTTAGAACAAAGCTGCCCTAACTATTATAAAATGCATAAATTTAAGAATGACATGCTTAAGTGGCGTCCTCTTATTCAAATACCTTATGTCGATAAAAGCTATTATCAAAAAGATGTAAATAAATATATGAGAAAGCAATTATGCGCTAAGATTGAATTAAAATCAGGGACAAGAAGAAGCATGACTTTAGCAGATAGAGAAAATTCGCTAAATTTATTTGCGCCTCCGCTTTTTATATCTCAAGTTTATACAGAAGAAGGAGGATCTGTATCATTGCCGATAAATAACAATGATTTTGGTTATACTGATTTTTTTAACCCTTCAATAAGAATAACTCTTGGAGACGGCTCTCAAAGTCCAAAAGATGAAAAGATATTTAGTATTCCTGTAGGGCAATCAAAAAGTAGCACTCAAACTTTAACAACTACTTTTGCCAAAAATCCTTATGAAAAATCGGTTTATATTGAAAAATCCTACACCGTAAATAGTGAAAGAGCTTTACTATGCGCTTATGAAGATTTAGGATCTGAAATAAATCCAGTAAAAATTGGCTGCGTTCCAAGAAATTCTCCAGAAATTGGTATAATATTACCTAATGATAAAATTGATTCTGGTAATACAAATAAAGAAAAAATAATCGTGGTTGCCAAAAGTGATAATATGTATAACGATGCAAAAATATTGATTCAACTTCAAGATCAAAAAGGTCGAAGAACAACCGCTACCGAAATACCAATGCTTAATGCAGGTGAAAGAAAATGCATATTTGATCATGAAAATTACCCAATATGTTTTGAAAGAGAAGCTTGTAGTAAGTTAAACATAGAAAGGGTAAAAAATGAAATTGACTTAATAAATGCAATAATAGCCGAAGAAAGTACGGTTAAGTTTACTGAAAAAAGAAAAGAATATGATGATTTAGAAACTACCTGCAATGCTAAAAAAGGTATCATTAAAACAATTGACAACAGCAATGATGCTTATGGTTGGTTTAATGAGGTATGTATAGTTGAGGGATTTAACCGTGATTTAAAATTTGTTGTTTCTAAAAAAATTAATAATGGCTCAATAAAAGGTAAATGTATTATTGATACTATTGTGTCATCTAATGAATGTAATGAGGGTGGAAATCCTAAAAAAGGATGCTACTGCAAACAATATAATCCATCGGAACCCTTAAAACGAAATGAACAAATAAGACAAATGACGCCAAGAGAAGCTGGTTTATGCATAGATATTCCTCTTCCCAAAATATGTCCCGCAATTTCTTATGTTAATGAAAATGATAATGATTACAAGGAGTCGGATCCATTTTATATTAACCACTCTTTAAATAAAGAAGTTTGGGAAAATTCAAATAATCCAGGTGCTATACCTACCGCAGGACAAAATTATAACGGAGTTCATAGGTCTCATTACAACAGAACTCAAAGCCCATCTCATGCCGAATTTAATTTTGCATATGAAGGATCTCTTCAGATTGGAGCTTGTAATGCTTTCTGGCGTCCTAATTTTAATGGATTGACAATAGCTCAATGCTCTAATGGCGGAACTTGGAATGATAATGTAACTAATCCTTGCATTAGATATAAATGTGAAGAGGTTTTGTCTGGTGGAGATCTAGATAGTAAAGGGGAATATCCTTCAATAGAATTTGATTTTGATGAAACGGGCGAAGAAAAAGGAGCAAGATATGGATACTCTGAATGGAATACTGCTTTTTCTGGAGATTTTCCAACTCCTGTAACACCAAAAAAATGTATAACTGGATTTAAAACAAAAAATGCTGATATAGTTGCAAATGGCATAGCAATTGATAAAAACAATATTGATGCAATAATTTCGGCTTCTTATGCAGGATCTAATGGATCCATTACCCAATATATAAATGGTGATGCGCCAATTGCATATTGCAACCAAATAGGGCAATTATTAACAAATAGCATTGAAAATAAATGCCAAAGAATTAGGTGCTATATCAAAGACCCTTTAAATAATGCTGCAGAATGGAATAGAACTGGAGGAGCTGTATTCAGTAGAAGTAGGATAATTGCGAATGTAAATACAAATCAAACAAATTATGATTATGGAAATGATAACTTAACTCAGAGAGATAATAATAAACCTTTTCCAGAAAGTGATTACCCATCTAGTAGTTATGAATTTATCAATGCCTCGCGCAATGCATCAGAAATTATGGCAGAATCCACCATAACTGGAGAATGCGTCAATGATTTAGGCTTTTTTCAGTCATCAGAAAAGCGTCCAACAATGAAATGTGATCATTTGGGTAATTGGCTACCAGTGGAAAATCGTTGCTCTACAAGATGCGATGAGGTTACACAAAAAAAACACCAAGACAATGGTGGCGACTATAGCAAAGGACATGGTTATGCTCTATGGAATGAAATTGATAATAATTTAGTAGGAGAAATAGATGGTACCAATACTAACGCAACATCTTGCCTTACTGGATACATAAAGTATCCCTATCCTCCTATAAGAAATGAAGAAGGAGGATATTATAATTTTACTTATAACAATAACACACTCGATATTGTTATTGAACACGAAAATTATCCTGGAGCTTCAGAACAAAAGGAAACATATCCGCTAGATATTAATCAAGATGAAAGATGGCTCAATGGATATATTCGAGAACTACCAAGAAGAACTTGTAAAGCTTTTTATAACACCAATACAAACGAAATAAAAAGCGCTTGGTTAGAACCTAATTCCAGATGCGTGAACTCCTGCCCTGGTTTTGATATGGATAAAAGAATCGGCGTTGGAGCAACGATTCATCCTTATAATGGAGCAGGCTTTTCTGCTAATAGTAATTTTATTACTAATACAAATATTTTTGGTCAAAATAAGATAGTAGTTAAATGGCCATCTGCTTCATTCGGCGAGGTTGTGCATAGGCAATATCTAGATCAAATTAATGATCATAATACTACTCATTATTTTAATGGCACTAATAATAATTATTTTTCATTGAGTAGAAAATGCGGCGCCAATGGAGTTTGGGAAGAGCCTTATGTTAATTGTGTAGCCAGAGGTGAACATTCAAATAGTGATAATATTATAATAAGAACCATTAATTCAGAAGGCAGAGTGCCAGAAGAAGGTTATAAAGGAAATTCATTCACAACTCCTACTACTAGCTCATGTAGGACTGATGGATTTTATTATCCTACAAATACCCCAAGTACATCAGATGCTTCGAAATATCAATTAAAAAAATATACATGTCAAAGTCAATCGGTAGAAAAATATATTAATCAATACACCTTTACTCATAAATCAGAAGGTAGTGGCCCTAATTACAATAATGCGTGCGAAAAAAAATGTACCGGTTTAGCTTATACTTACAATATAGGCAATCAAGCTGTTATTAATACAAATTCATATAATGGTAGATTGTATAGTAATGGACATGTACTAGGTGGAGGAAATTCAAGTGAGATAATATGTCCAGCTAATTATGGCACTTATAAGGGCGCAAGCCATGCTACTTCTGATGGATCAGCAAAATATTGCGATGTCCCAAGTGGTAATGCAACTTATAGAAGTGGCACTTATCCATCTATAAGATGCAATGTTAATAATGCACAACAGCAATGGGTTATAACTAACCCATGTTCAAGATGCGATTCATGTAATCTAAATAATATCGCAGATATTAATAATCAATTTACATGCAAAGAGGGTCTAAGAAATAAATGGGTATTTTATTTTGATCAATTTAAAGCTCTTTCTCAAGATACAAGCAAAGGAGTTCCTGATATAATAAATCATAAAGGTTCAGACACTGTTTGTCGCTATCATGTAGGTGGAGGGTGTGGTAACACTGATAATAAAGACTATCGATACACAACTAGGGCTTATTTAACTTATGTATGTACTGACGGTATTCTTAATTTTACATTTACTAAGCCAACGAATGGAACATGTGAAAAATTTGCATATAATGGCAAAGAGGGTTGTGTAAATGATAATATTGCTGAAGAATGTCTTTTTGCAGGTCAATGCCTTGATTGTCATAGCACTCAAGGCGAATATCATTGTGCTAGACCAGCCATGGATGAAGATAGTTGGGATGGAGACGGTCTTAGAACTGGTAGAGGTTATGAAGATAAATCAAGAAATATAGATAAACCAAGTATAGAAGAACTTTTTAACGATCTTAAGGATAATGGTCAATGTGATTAGGCTTTATAATTGCAATTGATTAATAGTGCCATTTTAACTATTGTTTTAACATTAATTATTATAAAAATGATATCAATTATAATGGGATCTAAATCAGATCTAGCAACCATGCAAAAATGCTCTGATTTATTAAACGAATTTTGCGTTGAACATGAAATTAAAATAGTCTCAGCTCATCGAACCCCAGAAAGACTTTATGATTTTTCTAAAGAGGCTAAAAAAAGAGGTGTAAAGATAATTATTGCTGGTGCTGGCGGTGCTGCTCATTTGCCTGGTATGGTTGCAGCTATTAGTGATTTGCCGGTTTTAGGAGTTCCTATAAAAAGCAAAAGCCTTGATGGGCTTGATTCTTTGCTTTCAATTGCGCAAATGCCCGCTGGAATACCAGTGGCAACTTTAGCCATTGGCGAAGCTGGCGCTAAAAATGCTGCTTTAATGGCAATTGCTATATTGGCTTTAAACGATAATAATTTAGCTGATAAATTGGCCAATTTCCGCCTTAATCAAACAAATTCAATACCATTTTCAATTGAAAGTAAATAATACCAATTCCCACCTAAAAAACATATATAAAAACTAAACAATCTGACTTCATCTTTTTGGCTAAAAATTGCAAAAAGCCTTAAGTCCTATAGGTATAGGACTTGCATTTTTTACAATTTTTATCTTAAAAAATATTTTGTCATATTGTTCATTT
>JALQXY010000170.1 GCA_023262945.1 Rickettsiales bacterium
AGATCGCCACGATTTCCCTCGCCACACGACGACCCATTAATTGACTCTACCATACGATAAACATTCCCTCTTAATACAGTATTCAAAGAATTAGAAGAAGATTGATTGTAATCTCTTTGCGGTTGCTTTTTAAAAGATTCAAATAATTCAATCATTTCCTTAGCTGTTCTTACTTCAATTTTTGAATTATTTTCATTTCTATAATTTTGAGAAATTTGATCAATTATGCTTTTGATTTTTAATTTTGATTCTTCTTTAAGATCATCTGGAGCATCGCCTCTGATTTGAATCGAACTACTTCCATGATCTCTATCAATCTCTTCTTTTATTTGCTGCATATATATTAAAGAAACTTTTTTAGCCTCCTCTTCTGCTAATTTACTTTTTTCATCATAATTTAAAAGTGAAAATCTATTAATTATGCAATCTATTCTTTCAATATCTTTAACATATAATTTTTGAAAAGGATGACGATTTGGATTAAAAATCATTTTTAATAAATACAATCTAGAATATTCTTCATGATCACGGCTATTATCTTCAAAAATTGTATTCTGTTCATCAAAAGCAAAAAAGCTTTTTCTAAAGTCGCGATGTCCATCAATTACACTTTTCATTATATGCTTTTTTATTTCGTTATTTTTAGTCATAAATTTTATAGATAAAATTTGAAAAAAATAAAGATTTATATCAATCAGCACTCTATATAAACATTACTACTATCTCTTAAAGAAAAAGATGATCCTCGTATGTTAAAACTAGATGATGGAGATTGACTATTACTACCATGATATAACGAAGCACTGCGGAGTAAAGTCATAAGCCTATTCAAATCAAGCAAGCTAGGCAGCGGATCTCTTGTTGCCAATCCTCCTCGCCTCTAGGCTGCAACTCAAGCAAACTGGGAATATGATCACTAGAAGAAAGTAGATCATTATTGCCATATGCAACAGCTTGATGTTTCTGCTGAGCTTCGACTTGAGGACGAACAAGAACGCCAAAAACAGGAACAGGAGCATTAAAAACTACCGCGTAGGGAAATTCTTCAGATTGATTAGGACTAAAACATTGCCGAAAAGAAGCAGTAATAATATTTCTAATAAAATTTGGAATCAAATTTGTAATCATATGATTTAAAATTAAGGGTTAATATATTATACCAATTCCACCTAAAAAGCATATATAAAAACCAAACAATCTAACCTTATCTTTTTGACTAAAAATTGCAAAAAGCCTTAAGTCCTATAGGTATAGGACTTGTATTTTTTACAATTTTTATCTTAAAAAATATTTTGTCATATTGTTTATTTTTAGATGGGAATTGGTATTACGGCATCCACCCAAGAGATTGACTCCTAGAAAGTGCCAAAGTTGAATCATCCCTACGACTAAGAGAAGGAGAAACAGATGGAAGATCGCCACGATTTCCCTCGCCACACGACGACCCATTAATTGACTCTACCATACGATAAACATTCCCTCTTAATACAGTATTCAAAGAATTAGAAGAAGATTGATTGTAATCTCTTTGCGGTTGCTTTTTAAAAGATTCA
>JALQXY010000012.1 GCA_023262945.1 Rickettsiales bacterium
GTATCAATAGTCATTAGACCTAACTTTGAGTATATAATTGTCTATACGAATAAATTTAAACCAAAATCAAGGCGGATTTCGTTTTTTGGCTGATTTTTGGGCTGTTTTGAGGATCCAGAGGGCGCTAAAGCTGCTGAAAGCACCTCAAAGTAGTTTAATAAAGTGAGTTTGATGACTAATGAACTTTTTTTTGACAAAAAATAGCGCAAAACATCTAAAAATGAATAATATGACAAAATTTTTTTAAGATAAAAATTGTAAAAAATGCAACTCCTACAACTATAGTACTTAAGGCTTTTTGCAATTTTTAGCCAAAAAGATAAAATCAGATTGTTTAGTTTTTATATGTTTTTTAGGCGGGAATTGGTATAATAGCATTTTCTTGAATATATGCAATTTTGTTGTTATTTTATTTTCTAAATTTAATTTACGACCATACCGTTTTAACTTGAAAACAAATTACTAATTGTTAAATAATGCAAAATCTTTACCTCTATATAAAGGCTTTATTAAATAATTAAGTCATAAATATTAAACTTTCAAAATATTGATGCATAATAATCAATCTCTTAAATTTGATCAAAAACAAATATTAGGTTTTTATCGCGACATGTTATTAATTAGGCGCTTTGAAGAAAGAGCGGGTCAACTCTACGGCATGGGTCTTATTGGCGGTTTTTGTCATCTTTATATAGGACAAGAAGCTGTGGCTGTTGGCATGAAGGCTCTTATGCAGAAAAGTGACAGAGTTATAACAACTTATCGTGATCATGGTCATATGATAATGACAGGATCCGACCCAAAAAATATTATGGCCGAACTTTTGGGGCGCAAGGATGGCTCATCCAAAGGAAAAGGTGGTTCAATGCACCTATTTGATATAGAGAAAAATTTCTTTGGTGGACATGGTATAGTGGGTGCCTCAGTGCCAATTGGGACTGGATTGGCTTTTGCTGACAAATATCTTGGTAATAAAGCCGTTACTTTTTGCTATTATGGCGACGGAGCAGCTCACCAAGGACAAGTTTATGAATCTTACAATATGGCCAAATTATGGAATTTACCAGTAATATTTATCATAGAAAATAATAAATACGCCATGGGCACCGCAGTTCATAGATCATCTGCAAATCTAAAACTTCACAAAAGGGGCTTAGGTTTTGATATTCCAGGATATGAAGTTGATGGTATGGATATCTTTAAAGTAATAAATGACTCTAAACAGATAGTTGAAGACGTTAGAAATGGTAATGGTCCAGCTATAATTGAAATGGATACTTATCGTTATCGCGGTCATTCAATGTCAGATCCAGCAACTTATCGTAGTAAAGATGAGGTTAATGATAAGAAGCAAAAAGATCCAATAATTAATATAAAAAATCACATGATAAAAGATTATAAAATCTTGGAAAATGAGATTAAAAAAATTGACGATGAAGTAAAAATTCAAATCAATGAAATTGTAGAATTTGCCAAAAACAGTCCAGAGCCTGATGAATCAGAGCTTATGACCGATATTTATCAATAAATGTATTATGACAATTAGAAAATTAACAGTCAGGGAAGCCTTATGTGAAGCAATGTCAGAAGAGATGCGTAAGGATTCCCAAATATTTGTTATGGGAGAAGAGGTCGCTGAATATAACGGCGCCTATAAAGTAACGCAAGGGATGCTGAATGAATTCGGCTCTAAAAGAGTTATTGACACACCTATAACCGAACATGGATTTGCTGGACTTGCAATCGGAAGTGCTTTTGCTGGCTTAAAACCAATTGTTGAATTTATGACTTTTAATTTTGCTATGCAGGCAATTGATCAAATCATCAATTCCGCCGCTAAAACATGTTATATGTCTGGCGGGCAAGTAAAATGTCCAATAGTTTTTCGTGGCCCTAATGGTGCAGCAGCAAGAGTAGCAGCTCAACATTCTCAATGCTATGCAGCTTGGTATGGCTCTATTCCTGGCCTAAAAGTAATAGCACCTTACAGTGCCGCTGACTGCAAGGGTCTTCTAAAATCAGCTATTCGAGATCCTAATCCTGTAGTTTTTCTTGAAAATGAAATTACATATGGGCTAACTTTTGAAGAAGACTATGATGACGATCATATAGTTGAAATTGGCAAAGCTAAGATTGCTAAAGAGGGCGAAGATGTTACCATAATCGCTTTCTCACTTACCGTTAAGTATGCTTTGGAAGCAGCGCTAGAGCTAGAAAAAGAAGGAATTAAAGCTGAAGTTATAGATTTGAGAACAATAAGACCAATTGATTATCAAACAATCGTTGAGTCAGTGATCAAGACTTCGCGTTGCGTTACCGTGGAAGAGGGATTTCCTTTTGCTGGAATTGGCAGTGAAATTTCTTCAATTTTAATGGAAAAAGCTTTCGACTATCTTGATGCACCAGTAAAAAAGCTTGCTTCAGTTGATGCTCCATTGCCATATGCTGCTAATCTTGAAAAAATGGCCTTACCTAAAGCAAAAGACATTATAAATGCTGTTCGAGAAATTTGTAATTATTGATAACTATTAAAATCTAATGAATATCATCTACAATTTCGTTAAAAAACACAAAATTAGTAAAGCAAATTTTATTTTTACCATAACCATAATCTGCCTCACTATTTATTTTGTAATCTTCTCTATATATGGTAAAAATGGCTTTCGAGATTTACATAGATTGCAACAGCAAATAAGCGAAGCAAAAGATAGAGAGCGGATATTATTGGTAAAACGCAAAGCAAAGGAAGATAGGGTTCAAAAAATGAAGCCTGAGTCACTAGATCTTGACCTACTTGATGAGCAAGTACGAGAAAATCTTGGCTTCGTTAACGATAAAGAGATCATGCTTTACGATAAAAATAATTCTAATAATTAATTACAATCTAGTGCAATTTTCAAAAGATTTTCCTGATATTTTGCGCTCTAATATTTTACCTTCGCAATTAATTTCTAAGAATGTTAGATTAAAAAAGAGCGGAAAAGAATATAGCGGATTATGCCCTTTTCATAACGAAAAAACACCCTCTTTTACTGTCAATGATCAGAAAGGATTTTATCATTGTTTTGGCTGCGGAGCTCATGGCGATATAATTTCTTACATTATCAATAAAGATGGCTTATCATTTAAAGAAGCTGTTTTAAGATTAGCCAACGAATTCTCGATTACAATTCCTCAAATCAATTATATCAAAACACCGTACTCAACGCAACAAAATAGACAATATCAGATATTAGAGGATGCTTGTCAATTTTTTTGTAATAACTTATATCTAGAATCATCTAAAAACGCTCGATCTTACCTTAAAAGCCGAGGCATTAATAGTGTTGTAGCTAAAAAATTTCGCTTAGGCTATGCTTTAAATTCTTACGATGCATTAATCAATTTTCTTAAAAACAAATCTTACGACGAGGATGAATTAATTGAAAGTGGTATTATTTCTAAAAACGACAATAACAAAATTTATGATAAACTTAGAAATCGTATAATATTTCCTATTTTTGATAAAAAAGATCGTGTTATAGCTTTTGGTGGGAGGGTTATAGATCAATCCATGCCAAAATATCTTAACTCTTCTGAAACTAATTTATTTAAAAAAAGACAAACTTTATATAATTTCTCTATAGCAAAAAATGCCATATTCAAAGAATCTTGCGCTATTATAGTTGAAGGTTATATGGATGTTATAAAGCTAAATAATAATAATATAGATAATGTTGTTGCTGGACTTGGAACGGCATTAAGTGAAAATCACTTATTGCAATTATTTACTATAACTGATAAAATTATAATGTGTTTAGATGGTGATAATGCCGGATTTTTAGCTGCCAAACGTGTTTGTGAGATAGCATTACCTTTAATATCTAGTAACAAAAACATCTATTTTTCATTTGTACCAAATAATATGGATCCAGATGATTTTGTTGCTAGATATGGCGCTAATGAATTTAAAAAATTTATAAATCAAGCCTTGCCAATGTCGCAAGCTATGATAGAATTCGCCTTTAGTGATTTACAAATAGATCGAAATAAACAAATTTCTCCAGAAAGTAAAGCTAAATTAGAAAGCCATTTAAATAAAAAAATTGATTTAATTAAAGACAATCTAAGCAAAAAATATTTTACACAATTTTTAAAAGATTTTATTTATAAATTGGGTAGATTTAATTACAATAACTCATCACAAACTTATAAAAAAGCTATAAATCTTGAAATTAATAATATTACAAGAAACCCAGTCGATATTATGGCAAAAAACATCATTTGCTATCTCGTTAAAGAGAAAAGCTTAATTGACTATAAAGACAAAATTTTTGATGTAAGAGAATTAAGATTTTGTAATGAAAATATCACCGTATTAAAAGATAATATTATAGAAATAATTGATTTACAAAAAGATGTTGATGAGAATATAATAATTCTCCAGCTCGAAGAATCATGCAATGATAATGATCTGCTGGATATTAAAAATATTCTATTCAATATTAAGATTGACGATCTTTATTTAACAAGATTTAGAATTTTATTATTTAAAGAATTATTATTGAAAGTTGAGCAGCAATATAAAGACTGCTTAATCGAAAGTGACGCCATAGCAACTGGTCATAGCGCAATTTCTAACCCAAAGGTCAAAGAAATATTTGACTATAAAATTTTTCTTGAGCAACAGATTATTAATCTCGAGCAAAAGATAACTTAAAAAAAATTATTTTAATAAAGATGATGGTTAAAGCTTCTAAAAAAGATATTTCAAAAAAAATCAAAAAAACAGTATCAAAAGGCTCGGTAAAAAATAAAGCCAAAAAGGATAAAGTAGATATCGATTCTCAAGATTTAACCTCTAACTTTAACAAAAAATCTTCATCTGCAACTAAAGATAATATTCTAAATGAGAAACTATCTTTAATTCAAGGAGTCAGATCAGCCCTTAAAAGAAAAGCAGAACAAGTTGCTAATTTTCCTGAAGATATATCTGACATCATGAAAAGATTATTATCATTAGGTAAAATTCAAGGATATTTAACTCACGAACAAATTAATGATAACATAGACTCAACAATTCCTCCTAGCAGAGTTGATCAAATCATAGAAAATATTTCTGATTTTAAGATTAAGATTATCGAAAAAGAAGAAGATATTGACAGAGTTTTGCAAGAGGATATGCAAAATAGAGATGAAGAAAAAAGTCAAAAAAGAAGCGAAGACTCTGTAAAAATCTACCTAAAATCAATGAGCGTAGTTAAACTATTAACACGTGATGATGAGGTAGAAATTGCCATAAGAATAGAAGAAGGTCGAAACCAAACCATTGATCAACTTTATAAAAGTCCAATAATTCTACGCCACTTTATAGAATGGTATAACGGCCTATCAAATGGAACCATACTATTGCGCGACGTCATAAGAATCGATGAAACTTATAATTCTGAGCTAGAGGAATTGATGCGCAATAATGATTCAAATCAAGATGATGAAAATTCTGAAAATGATGACTTTGCAGATTTCTTTATGGATCAAGAAGAAGGTAGCGATTCATCAGACGACGATTCTTTATTTGATGATGAAGAGCTTGAAGAAATTGACGAAACCGTAGTATCATTTGTATCGATGGAGCGAATTTTAATGCCCAAGATGCTTGATCTATTTCAAAGAATCGCCAGATTATGTCAAAAAATTATAGATGAGTCGGACAACAAAACTCCAAATCAAATCAAATCCGACAAAAAAATAAACATGCTAAAGGAAGAATTTCTGAAAATGGTATCAGAAATTAGCTTCAATGATAGCCTAATAAAATCTTTGGTAGATCAATTATATAACTCAAGAAAGAAATTAGTAGAAGCCGAAGTAGAGCTTTTAAAATTAGCGCAAAAATTTGGCATAAACAAAGCTGATTTCCTAAAAAATTACGAGGGAATTGAAGATAGCGATGACTGGTTACAAAAAATAGGAGACATAAAAAATGATAAATGGCAAAAATTCGTTACGGAAAGTAAGGAAAAAATAGAGCAATTTAACACAAGAATCAGTAAATTTACTAAAATTATGGGTTTAAATATTTCTGATTTTAAAACTCTAATTACAAAAATTCATAAAAGCCAAGAAGAGGAATCTAAGGCAAAAAAAGAAATGATAGAAGCTAATTTAAGATTAGTAGTCTCTATTGCTAAAAAATACACAAATCGTGGATTACAATTTTTAGATCTTATTCAAGAAGGAAATATTGGCTTAATGCGTGCCGTTGATAAATTTGAATATCGTCGCGGTTACAAATTCTCAACTTATGCTACTTGGTGGATTAGACAAGCTATAACCAGAGCAATAGCCGATCAATCTCGTACCATAAGAATTCCTATTCATATGGTTGAAACTATCAATAAAATAGTTAAAACTTCGCGTCAATTAACACAGGAGCTAGGTAGAACACCTGATGCTCAAGAAATTGCTGACAAACTTTTGATGCCAGTGGAAAAGGTTAGAAAAGTACTACGAACTTCAAAAGATCCAGTTAGTCTTGAATCACCAATATCAGGAGATGATGAAGAAAGCATTTTAGGAGATTTTATTGAAGATAAAACTGCGGTGCAACCATATGATGCAACCTCATATTCTAAATTAAAAGAGCTTGCTACGCAAATGCTATCATCATTGACTCCGAGAGAAGAAAGAGTTCTAAGAATGAGATTTGGTATCGGTATGGTTACAGATCATACTTTGGAAGAGGTTGGCAAGCAATTCTCAGTAACTCGAGAAAGAATTCGTCAAATCGAGGCCAAAGCTTTAAAAAAATTGCAGCATCCAAAAAGAGCAAAATTACTTAAAAGTTTTTTACAAGACTTTTAATATCTTTTTTGAAGAAATGGGTATATTTATAAGCAAATTTGATTCTCATAAAGATCTGGCAAGTCATTCTCATATAATATAACATCATTGACGTTGCTATTTTCATCAATCCATTTTTTTGCTTCTACAAAGCCATCAAAGCATATCAATTGCTGAGATTTTTTCATTTCTTTTGTAAATAATTTGACAAAAGATTGAATTCTTTTTGGCTTTATAATTATAGCAATATCAATATTTTTTAGAGCTTCTATGGCAACCTCTTCATGTTTTTGCTGATGCAAATCTCCCAATTCTACCATTCCAGGGGTTACCAAAATAGATCTACCCCCATCTTTTTTGAGCAATTTAGTTATTTTAAGAGCGGCAATAAATCCATCTGGATTTGAATTGTAGGCGTCATCTATTATAATTGGCTGATCTTTAGCCTTTATTACCTCAAGACGATGTTTTATTTGCGGCATATTTTTCTGCGCAGCAATTATAGCATCAACGTCAATACCTAAGTTATGGGCCATAGCAAATGATAATGCAATATTATGAGCATGGTGCAGCCCAAAAAGCGAGGAATTGATATCATAAATCTTACCTTTATTTTCTATTTTAAATTTTAAACCGCCTGTTGTTTGTTTTATTTGCGAAATAACGTAATCATTATCTTTGGCGGATCCAACAAGAATAAGATTTTTGCCATATTTTTTAATAAATTCTTTATCAATAGCATCGCTATTTATTATAGTTTTGCCATTATTATGATTTATAGCCTGATTTAATTCGAATTTAGCTTTAGCAACATTTTCCAAAGATTTAAATCTTTCGTAATGCGAATCTCCAACAGCGGTAATTATTCCGTGATTAGGAGATGCTAAATCACATAATCTTTTAATTGAACCAACGCCATAAGCCCCCATTTCAACGATAAAATATTTATGCTCTTTTTTTAATTTCTCACGAATAATTCTACTAATTCCCATAGATGTGTTAACACTACCTGGAGTTGATAAACTAGATGCAACGAATGATAAGGTATTATGTAGAATATATTTAGTTGATGTTTTGCCATAAGAGCCTGTAATGGCAATTATTGGAGTTGCTGCGTCTTTCAATTTTTGCTTTGCATCTTTTAAAAAGAAATTTTGTATATATTTTTCATATGGCTGTAACAATAAATTTGACAATATAAGCAGCAATGCCAAAGAATGAATAAATAATATCAAGACTATTAAAAATAATATTCCTGAAATATTAAAAAATGATAAATAAAATAATCCGTAAATAGCTATTATTAGAGATAAAAATAAAGCAAAAATTCTTTTAACGCGAGCAGTTATAACTAAAGCTTTTTTAACATTTTTGCTACATGGATTTATTTGTATTAGCGCGAATATTTGCAAGACAATCGCCAAATAAATAGTAGTATAATGATGCTGCTCAAGAAAAGATAATAATAAAAAAACAGCAATTAACGAAATGGTAAGCTTTTTATCAATTAATTTTGGGTTAGAAAAAATATAATAGAAAAATCTTTTATTGTCATATTCTTCTTGCTGAAAAAAATGCATAAAAAGCCTTCCTCTTTTAAAGCTAAATAGAAAAAGACTAAATAAAAAAAATGCTGCAATAAGATTAGCTATTATCATTATTTTTAATAAAATTTGATATTATATTTTGTAATTGATATCTACCTTGCGATAATATATTGTAATGATCGAAATTTGGCAATTCAAAATATTGAGAATTTATCAGCATTTTATTATATCTTTTACCAAATTGCGGGGGAGTTTCTTGATCATTTTGACCAAAAATCAATATAGTTGGAATTCTAATTTTACCAGCTATTTGCGATAGATCTTCATTTATTACTTTTACGAATATATTACGCATCAAACCCTTGGCATTTCTATAATCAGCACTACCGAATTTATCAGCATATTTCTTTTTAAATTCACTATCGAAAATATAATCAATTAATTGTAATATTTTACCAATCCACCTAAGAATAAAAGATTTAATCTTAAATGATATAGAGCGCTTTTTTTTAAGTCCAGCAGCAGATATTAAGATCAAACCATCAACTACATTATCGAATTGATGCGACAATCTTAAAGCAACTCTACAACCAAAAGAATGACCTATAATATAAGTTTTTTCTACAGAGTTTTCTTGTTGCAAATAATCAAATAAGTCTTTGGCATAATCTTTTGTATCCCATACTTTATCAGGTAAAGGTGCATCACCAAAACCAGCCATATCAACTAAAATATTTTGACAATTACCAAAAAGATCTGCCAATAATAAAAATGATTTGTGATTTTGACCCCAACCATGCAACCAAATTAGACGAATTTTTGCTTCATTTGAGCCAATTTTTTTTATCTTAAGAAACATAAATAACTTTATCTAATCTTTGAATCACTTCTTCTTTACCTAAGATATAAATTATATCAAAAACACCTCCTGATGATTTATTGCTAAAAGTTAGAAGCAATCTTAAGATAGGAGCAAAGTTTTTTATTTTAATATTTTTTTCCTGACAAAAAGAATCAAAGCTGATTTTAATATTATCAATACTCCAATTAGTAATTTTTTGTAATAAATCTTTGATTTCTTTTATCAAAACTAAATCTTTTTTAATGTGAGATATTTGCTCTTGGCTAAAATCGATTACAAATCCTTCCAAATAACACAAGCACGGCTCACATAATTCATTAATATAAGTTGCTTTTTCTTTGATAAAATCTAACGCTTTAACTATTCTATCTTCTTCTTTTTGCGATAAATCTTGCTGTCTTTTTTTTATAAAATCTGATTGCATTAAGTCAGGTTTAATTATTTGTAATAATTTGTCATTTTTAGTATCTTTAATATAGAATTTATTTAAAGAGTTTAACTTATCAAAATCAAAACGCGCTGCATTCTTGCCAATATTATCTATATCAAACCACTCAATAGCTTTGTTATCGTTGATAATTTCATCATTACCGTGTGACCAGCTTAATCTTAATAAATAATTACGCATTGCTTGTGGCAAATAACCCATTTCTTTATAAGCCATAACAGAAACAGCGCCGTGTCTTTTAGACATTTTAGCTCCATCAGAACCATTTATTAAAGGAATATGCGCAAATTGTGGGATTTTCCAGTTCATTGCCTCGTAAATTGCTTTTTGTTTAAAAGCATTAGTTAAATGATCATTGCCTCGAATTATATGAGTTATTGCCATGTCAAAATCATCTACCACTACTGCTAACATATAAGTTGCGCTTTCATCGGATCTAGCAATAACAAAATCATCTATTTCAACATTAGGAACAATCACTTCTCCTTGTACCAAATCATTAATTATGGAATTACCTTCATTTTCTGTTTTTAGCCTTACTACTGGATTAATTGATGATTTTTGTGAATTAAATTTATTACGCCAAGGACTCTGAAAACGGAACACTTCACCACGATCTTGCGCCTTCTTGCGCATCTCATCCAATTCTTCTTTTGCAGTATAACAAAGATAAGCTTTATCATTTTTTAACAACTCTTGCACAATTGCCTGATGACGCTTTATATTATCAGTTTGCAATATATAAGGTTTTTCATATTCTAAGCCTAGCCAATCTAGGCCATCTAAGATAGTATTTATAGATTGAGAATTTGAACGCTGCTTGTCCGTATCTTCAATGCGAAGCAAGAATTTACCTCCATCACCATATTTCTCATGATGTTTAGCAAAAAGATAATTAAAAAGAGCAGTTCTTGCTCCACCAATATGTAAATCACCAGTTGGTGATGGTGCAAATCTAGTTACAATCATTTTATTAAATTTATTTAGTTCAAAAAATACCTAAAAAATCAAAGTAAGAAATTTCAAATAGAAAGTTGATTTAAGTCATTAAATAAATTTTCTATTGATGGATTTTGGTTCAACAGTCTCTTAAAAGAATCTTGATATTTTATAATTATTTATAAACAAATTAAAATTGACATATTTTATTTGCTTTAGAATAGTGATAATATTTTTCTTATTTTGAAAAATATAAATGTATTAATAACCAGAAAAAACCTTAAGCTTAAACATAAAATCTCCTAATTTTTAGAAATTGAAAGCTTATCAGTTATAAACAAATTCTCTAATAAAGTTTTTTAATAATTTAATGCCAACCTCAAATAACAATACCGATATTGGAAAAAGACTTCTTGAGAAAAAGGTTATTTCCGAAGATCAGCTTGATATTGCTCTAAAAGAGCAAGCTAGAATAAAAGGAGCAAAAACAGTTGGTTCCATATTGGTAGATATGGGCTTTATTTCCGAAGGAGCCTTAGGAGAAATATTAAATGAATCAAGCGGAATCAAGAAATTTGATATTAAATCAACTATTATTGACGCTAGGTTGGTTAAAAAAGTACCGAAAGATATCGCTCTTCTTAACAAAATAATTCCAATAAATTACAACACAGACTCCATAACTGTTGGCATGACAGATATTTTTGATATCGTTGCTATTGATCAAATAAGGCGCTATTTTCCGCCAAATTTTCGCATTGTTCCTGTTTATATTCCAGAAGCTGATTTAATTCAAACCATAGATCATTATTATGGTTACGAAATGTCAATAGAAGGTATTTTAAAAGAAATTGAAAATGTAGATAGCAATAAAATCACTGACGAAATGCAACTGCGAGGCGATCATCGCAGTCCTATGGTGCGATTAGTTGACGCCATATTAACGGATGCGGTTCACTCTAATGCCTCTGATCTGCATTTTGAGCCGGAGCATCTATTTCTAAGAGTACGTTATCGTATAGATGGTAAAATGGTTCAAGTTCGCAGTATACATCGTGATTTTTGGTCAGCAATATCAGTGCGTATTAAAATTATGGCTGATTTAAACATTGCTGAAAGCAGAAAACCTCAAAATGGAAGAATTGAATCCGATATATTAGGTCGTAAAATTGATTTTCGTGTTTCAACCCAGCCAACAATACATGGCGAAAATATCGTTATGCGTATTCTCGATGAAAAAAAATCAATATTATCTCTTGATAAATTAGGTTTATCAAAAAGAGATATCGCTTTAGTCAAAAAAATGGTCAAACGTCCAGAAGGCGTTATTATCCTAACAGGTCCTACTGGATCTGGTAAAACTACCACTCTTTACACCATACTAAACTATATCAACTCTGTTGATAAAAACATTATGACTTTAGAAGATCCCGTTGAATATCAGTTACCTCTAATTCGTCAATCAAATATCAGAAACGATATCGGTATTGATTTTGCTTCTGGTGTCAAAACAATTTTAAGACAAGATCCTGACGTTATATTAATTGGTGAGATTCGCGACAAAGAAACAGCTATAGCAGCAATTCAAGCTGCAATGACTGGACACCAAGTTTATAGCTCACTACACACCAATGATTCTATTAGCGCTATTTCGCGTCTAAAAAATATCGGCGTTCCTAATTATTTAATGTCTGGATCTCTAATTGGAGTTTTAACTCAAAGACTTGCTCGCAAATTATGTCAATATTGTCGCAAAAAACAACCTCTCAATGTCGAAGAAAAAAAATTATTAGGACCAAATTATAACCATATTACAGAAATATACAAATCACAAGGATGTCAAAAATGCGGCAATTCAGGATATAAAGGCAGAATCGTTGTGTGCGAAATATTACCTTTTGATGCCGATCTTGACGATCTAGTGTCAAATGATGCTAGCCGTAAAGAAATATTAAATTACGCTCTTAGCAAAGGCTTCATTCCAATGATAGAAGATGGGGTTATGAAAGTTATTGCTGGCATAACCGATCTTAAAGAATTGATGAGGGTAGTTGACATGACTCAACGCATGATATAAAATTTTTATAATCATTAAAAAGATCTTTGGTTATTTTACCAATTTTGCCATTGTTGATTATCTGATTATCAATTTGCGTTACAGCTCTTACCAATAAAGTCGAGCTAGTTAAAAATACTTCTTGCGCTTCTTTTAATTGAGAAATTGTAAAATCTTGCTGCAAAACTTTAATATCGCGGCTTTGGGCTAATTTAATAATACGATTTCTAGTAATACCGCATAAAATCAAATTATCACATTTTTTGGTAATAATATTTCCTTTATTATCAACCATAAAAATATTAGCAAAAGAGGCTTCTGTTATTATGTCATTACGAATCATAACGACATCATCAAAACCATTATCAATGGCTCTTTGTTTAAGCATAGAAGCCGCGGATAAAGCAACTGATTTTATATCACAGCGTAACCATCTAATATCTTCAACACTCATGATTTTTATCGTCGCCAATTCTTCATCTTTTACTGGCTTAACAGAAGCATTTATTGTTGGTGTAGTGACTGGTTGATTTTGTACTCTAGAATGATTACCTCGAGTTATATTTAAATAACAAAAACCTTTATCTATATTATTTTTAGCAAAAAGTTGAAGCTGTATTTGTTTAATGTCATCAGCTTTAAAATCATGAACAATAGCAAGCTCTTTTAAGCTACGAAATAATCTATCAATATGAAGATCTCCGTCAATTAATTGATTATTACAAAAAAGAGTTACCTCATAAACTCCATCAGCAAACTGAAAACCACGATCTTCAATGTGAATCAGGCATTTATCATGGGGTAAAAATTGGCCATTCAAATAGCTAATTCTTTCTTTTTTCATGATAAATTATCTATTAAAAATATCTTTACCCGCATATCTAGCTTTGTTGCCAAGATATTCTTCAATTCTGATTAATTCATTATATTTAGCACATCTGTCAGAGCGACAAATTGAACCAGTTTTAATTTGACCAGCATTTGTTGCAACAGCAATATGAGCAATAGTAGCATCTTCAGTTTCTCCTGAACGATGCGAAATAATATTATTATATTTTGCCTTTTTAGCAATATTAATAGTTTGCAAAGTTTCGCTTAGAGTGCCTATTTGATTAAATTTAATTAATATTGCATTAGCTAAATTATCTTTAATTCCTTGAGTTAGAATTTTAGGATTAGTAACAAATAAATCATCACCAACAAGCTGTATCTTGCTACCCAATTTTGCAGTAATAAGCTTCCAGCCCTCAACGTCATTTTCAGCGCAAGCATCTTCAATAGAAAAAATAGGATAATTATTTACTAATTCTTCATAATAACTTACCAACTCTTCAGAAGTTTTGATTTTACCTTGTAAATGATATTTTCCATAAACATAAAATTCTGTTGATGCAGCATCTAATGCTAAAAAAATATCTTTACCAACTTCATAACCCGCTATTTTGGTTGCACGACAAATATAATCTAAAGCCTTGCTAGCACTATCGATATTTGGAGCAAATCCACCTTCATCACCAACATTAGTGTTAAGATTGTCTTTTTTAAGTAACGATTTTAGACTTTGAAAAATTTCCGCACCAATTCTAATGGCATCTTTAACAGATTGAGCGCCAACCGGCATAATCATAAATTCTTGAATATCGATTTTATTATCAGCATGCTTGCCTCCATTGATGATATTCATCATTGGCACCGGCATCAAAAATTCATCATCTTTTTGATTTAAGAATTTAAAAAGAGGCATTTTTTTATAATTAGCTGCTGCCTTGGCACAAGCCAGAGAAACTGCCAAAATAGCGTTAGCTCCTAAATTTGATTTATTCTCACTACCATCTAATTTGATTATCAAATCATCTATTAATGAATAATTCAAGCAATCTTTGCCAATTATCGCCGGTTTAATTGTTTTTTCAACATTATCAACAGCTTGCAAAACGCCCTTACCAAAAAATCTTTTTTGATCATTATCTCTTAGCTCAAAAGCCTCCAAGCTACCAGTTGAAGCACCAGAGGGAACTGCTGCTCTTACAAAAGATCCATCTTCAAGATAAATTTCAGCCTCTAAAGTAGGATAACCGCGTGAATCTATTATCTCGCGTGCTTTGATATTTTTAATAATAGTCATTAAAGATTATTTTAAATTTTTGGTATAATTTCTCATCTTTAATTTATTCTTTAACATAGATTTAATCAATTTTAACGATTAATAATCGTTAAAATCCAAACAATCTTCAGCAATTTTAAAGATGGGAAACACCATAATTTAAAAACCTAAGTAATGTTTGCGAAACAAAGATCTGCGAAATCTCGTACATTTTGAAGCGCGACTGGCCGGTATCAAACCCAGACTATTATTTTACCACCAGTTTGACGTAATATAGCATCAATTCTGCAAACGTAT
>JALQXY010000022.1 GCA_023262945.1 Rickettsiales bacterium
CTGACTTTATCTTTTTGGCTAAAAATTGCAAAAAGCCTTAAGTCCTATAGGTATAGGACTTGCATTTTTTACAATTTTTATCTCAAAAAATATTTTGTCATATTGTTCATTTTTAGATGGGAATTGGTATAATACCAATTCCCACCTAAAAAAATATATAAAAACTAAACAATCTGACTTTATCTTTTTGGCTAAAAATTGCAAAAAGCCTTAAGCCCTATAGGTATAGGACTTGCGTTTTTTACAATTTTTATCTCAAAAAATATTTTGTCATATTGTTCATTTTTAGATGGGAATTGGTATAATACCAAATCCGTTTTTTATATAACTCATATTCAAATTTAAGAGACTTTTGGTATAAATTCTAAAATCCTTTATATTTATGAATTCCCTCCATAGTGATATTAAAAGTAAATAACTTAATCGAGTCAGGGTTTATTATATCTGAATGCCTAACAAAAGCGGTCAGAGCTTTTCTTTCTTTTTCGTTATAGGCTAGATATTGATAATCTTGATTATTCATTGGGTGCTTTTCAAAATAAATCTCGGTTTCTAATTTACCAAATTTTACATGATAAATATTAGCATTAATATGAGGCGCCCTACCCGCTGAATATCCGGGCATTATGGTAATAAAAAAATAATTACCCAAATTGTCAGTAATAGATCTACCAGACATATTAAAATATTTATCTATATATTGGCTATTAGGATCTAGCAATGTATGATATTTACCAGCTGCATTAGCTTGCCAAATTTCAACAAGCGCATTGCTAATAGGAACTCCAAAAGAATCTGTTATCTTACCTTGTAAAAATATTACTTCACCAAAAGCACGATAAAATGAGCCGACTTTTTTTATCAAATTATTACTAGTAGAAAATGTTTTTGGCATTGATAAATCAGTGGTAAATAGTCTTGAAGGTGTTGGCTCTTGTGGACGAAAAACAGAAGGCGTTAATTCAGAGCTTTTGATTAGGTTATCTATCTTGTAATTTTCGATAACTTGACGCTGTACTGGTTTAAAAAATTCTTGATCAGCATAAATAGTAGCACTCTGGCAAAATACTTTGGATTGCGTTAAAAAAATGATCGCAATTAATAATGTAAAAAATCTTATAGCGAATCTCATTTTAAATTGAGTTTTTAACAAAATATTTTTAAGCTAAAATAAACGGATTTGGCATTATACCAATTCCCAACTAAAAAACATATATAAAAATTAAACAATCTGACTTTATCTTTTTATCCAAAAATTGCAAAAAGCCTTAATTACTATAGACATAGGACTT
>JALQXY010000038.1 GCA_023262945.1 Rickettsiales bacterium
CTTTCGAGTAATTTGCAACTACAAATGACGCAAAAATTACGAAGTAATTTCGAGTAATTTGCAACTACAAATGACGCAAAAATTACGAAGTAATTTCGAGTAATTTGCAACTTACTACAAATAAAATAAATTAATTGTAAGTGAAATTACCAAAATTCATTAATTTGCAGGGGCCTTTTTTATATTAAAGATTAAGAATGATATTAGCTATTAATGTAGTTAATAGATTCATCATCTCCAAAAAGCTGCTCACCTGCTTTGATAAATTTGCGTGGATTAAGCGGAGAATTTTTGTATCTAATTTCATAATGCAAATGATTGCCCGTGCTACGACCAGTACTTCCTTGAAAACCTATTACATCATTTTTATTGACTATCTGACCTTTTTGGACATTTATTTTTGATAAATGACCATATCTAGTAGTAATACCAAAGCCATGATCAATAACTACGGCTTTGCCATATTCTGCAAAATAATCTGCAATTATAACTTTGCCTCGAGATGGGCTTATTATTTTAGCATTTTCGGGACCAACGAAATCTTGACCTCTATGCAAAGCACGAGTTTTTGTAATTGGATCTATTCTATAACCAAAACCACTAGAAACATAAAAATCTTTCATTGGCTTGTTTAACGGCAAATTATTTGCCAAATTCTCAAGAAAAATTAAGTGACTAACTTTATTGCTAAATTTTGCTTTTTTAGAAACTCTAGCAAAATCATAATCTAAAGTGGATTTAGAAATTTGTTTATTCATTTCTTCGTTATCTTCTAGCGGACCTCCTATAGCTAGATTTGATGAATTATTTTGCAAATATCTAGGGCTTTCAATTACTTGATTCAAAAAGTTTTTTTTAGGAATACTTTCCAAGTTAAGACCTGTTATGTTTATAGCCTCTTCTAATTCAAGGATTCTATTTTTAGCAAATGATGCAACATCGCTAATTTGAGAGTTAATTATTCTAAGTTTTTCAATATTGCGATGATTTACTTTTGATAATTCTATATTTTGTAATTTTTTAGGAATTAAAAACTTATCTTCTCTAGTTTTTGAATTAACAGAATGTTTATCTCCAGAAATTACTTTAAGATAATCATTAACTTTTTCTAATTCGTCATTCAAGGCTTCAAATTCACTTTCAAAGTATTTGTTGATTGATTTGAGTTTTTTGATTTCGGTTAACTTGGAGCTTATTATGTTGTCATATCTAATTGATTGTTGCAATAAAAGCAATAACCAAGTCAACAGTAGAAAAGCACAGAATTGCAGAAATGGACTTAAGGTAAAATTCTTAATTCCTTTGCTAGTAACAAAAACTAGAGTCCTTTCAGCAAAGATAGATTTAAATAATAATATTATTTTTTTTACAATAAGCATAGGCTTTAGTTACCAAAAGAAACTGTTACAAAATAGCCAGATCATTAATAATAAAAGACTACAAACCATTATCTTGGGTAATTTGTAATTTTTTAAATTTAGCGTGTCGCAAATATATAAATTTAAAAATTTTAACAAAAAAAATTACCAAAATGGTGATTTGCATGGGTTAAAGATCCTTAGATCTTTTGATCTGATAGTTAATAATAACTAAACTATTTTCTACCTTTAAAGCTTTAAGCTAAATAGCTTAACTTTATCTTTCTGGTAATAAAGGATAGAAAATGAATACAATCTTTAAATTAATAAAGATTAGAGCATTTAACTCAAAAAAAGAAAGAATTATTTCTACAAAAACTACGATATTGATATAATTATAAAAACAAATAATCAATAAATCTTATAGCAATTACAGCAAAATATCATTTGTTGAAACAATATTTTAGAAATATTTAAGAAAAAAATCAATTAATTTGTTTGAATATCCTTTTTGTAAAAATTAGATGAATTACTATGACTAGATAGATCTTGCAAACAAACTATGTGAAAATCGCCATTTATTTTTTGTAGCTTTTCAATTGAATCAACCGCACAGTTAGCAGCTCTAATTGTCGTTATATAGAATATTTGATTCATCAATATTTCACGACGCATATTAAAGCTTTTAGCAATTGATATAGCGTCAGAGGTTGTATTTATTACTAAATTAACTTTTTTATCTTTTATTAAATTTATGACATTATATCCAGACTCGTCTTCTTTATTAACAGAATTAATATTTTGTAAGTTATTTTGAATAAGAAATTTAGCCGTTCCCGATGTTGTGTATATTTTGCAACCAAAAGATTGTAGACGTTTTACAATATTAAGAAGATTTTGATTTTTATCTTCATTTTTAACTGAAATTAAAGCTGATAAATTTTCTTTATCAAATATAACCTTATTGTTAGCGGCAATCTGAGCTTTGATAAAAGCCATATCAAAATCTTTATCAATCCCCATAACCTCACCAGTTGATTTCATTTCTGGGCTAAGTAAAATATCCGTATTGGCAAATCTGGCAAAAGGAAAAACTACTTCTTTAACTGAATAATATTCGTTGCTGTAATTTATATCGTTAAAATCAAAATCATCCAAAGACTTTCCAGCCATAATTAGGGAGGCGATCTTAGCAACATCAATGCCAGTTGCTTTAGCCACAAAAGGCACCGTTCTTGAAGCGCGAGGATTAACCTCGATAACATATAATTTATTATCTTTAAAAGCGTATTGTACATTCATTAGACCAATCACGCCAAGATTTAAAGCTAACTTGATGGTAGCATCTTTAACATTTTCTATTTGCTGTTGCGTTAAAGAATATGGTGGCAAAGAGCAAGCTGAGTCTCCTGAATGAATACCAGCTTCTTCTATATGCTCCATTATACCAACTATTTTCACTTCAGAGCCGTCACATAAAGCATCAACATCAATCTCTATTGCATTATCAAGGAATTTATCAACTAAAATTGGCCCGTCTAAAATGAGTTTACCATTAATTGAAATATATTTATCCAGTGATTTCTTATCGTAAATTATCTCCATAGCACGACCACCTAAAACATTACTAGGTCTTAATACAACGGGATAACCTATATTATTAATTAAACCTTCAACTTCAGATAATTTATGACATATTGAATTTTCTGGCTGAGTTAGCCCAATATCATTTAATAATCCTTGAAATCTTTCACGATCTTCTGCTAAATCTATTTTGTCAAAAGGAGTTCCTATAATTGGAATATTGGCCTGATTAAGATCTCTAGCTAACTTTAAAGCGGTTTGACCACCAAATTGAACAATGACACCTTTTAAATGACCATTTTCTTGCTCTTTTCTAGCGATATTTAAAACATGCTCAGTGGTCATTGGCTCAAAATAAAGGCGATCGGAAGTGTCGTAGTCAGTAGAAACCGTTTCAGGATTGCAATTAATCATGATAGTTTCAAATCCAGCCTCTTTTAAAGCAAAAGCAGCATGAACGCAAGCATAGTCAAATTCAATACCTTGACCAATGCGATTAGGACCGCCACCAAGAATTATTATTTTTTCTTGATTAGAAATATTCGCTTCACATTCAGCTTTATTTATAGAGTCTCCTTCGTAACAAGAATACATGTAGTTAGTGAAAGATTCAAATTCTGCTGAACAAGTATCAACTCTTTTAAAGACGGGATTAATATTAAATTTTTGTCGTAATTGATAAATTTCTGCTGCTGATTTTTTACTTAATTTTGCCAATCTTTCATCTGAGAATCCAAGCTTTTTAAGATTTAAGATATCTGTTTTATTATTTGGCAATCCGTTTGCTATTATTTTCTTCTCACAATCAATAATATTTTTAATTTGCCTAACAAACCATGGATCATATTGAGTAATTTGACATATTTCTTCAGTAGTAATTTCGTATCTTAGGGCTTGAGCTATTTTTAAAATACGCGTTGGCGATAAAATTTCTAAACTTTTCTTTATTAAATTTTGTTTTTGATCTAAGGATAAATTCTCATCAATATCTTCAATAGAAATTTCATCAAAACCACTTAGACCGATCTCCATTGATGATAGTCCTTTTTGTATAGACTCGGCAAAATTACGCCCAATCGCCATAGCCTCACCAACAGAGCGCATGGTACTTGAAAGAGTTTGATTTGAATCATTGAATTTTTCGAAAGTAAAGCGAGGAATTTTGGTTACGATATAATCAATAGTTGGCTCAAAAGAAGCGGGAGTTGTTTTAGTAATATCATTCTTGATTTCATCTAAACTATAACCAACTGCCAATAAAGCAGCAACTTTAGCAATAGGAAAGCCAGTAGCTTTGGAAGCAAGAGCTGATGATCTTGAAACTCTTGGATTCATTTCGATAACTACCAAACGACCATCTTTTGGATTAACTGCAAATTGAACATTAGAACCTCCAGTTTCAACTCCTATTTCACGCAATACAGCAATAGAGGCATTACGCATTTTTTGATATTCTTTGTCGGTAAGCGTTAGTGCTGGAGCTACGGTTATACTATCGCCAGTATGAACACCCATGGGATCTATATTTTCAATGGAGCAAACAATTATAGCATTATCTTGACGATCACGAATAACCTCCATTTCATATTCTTTCCAGCCAATTATTGATTCATCGATTTGCACTTCATTTACTGGTGAAATTGTTAAACCATAGCTAACAATCTCATCAAACTCTTTTTTGGTATTAGCAATACCACCACCAGCACCGCCCAAAGTAAAAGAGGGGCGAATTATTGCTGGCAAACCTATATTTTTTAAAGCCTCTTGAGCTTGCTCAAATGATTTAACAACGGTATTCCTAGGAACTTCCAAGCCAATTTTAGCCATCGCTTGATTGAATAGTTGGCGATCTTCAGCTTTTTCAATAGCCTTAGCATCGGCACCTATCATTATAACATTATGTTTCTGCAAAATACCTCTTTTTTGCAATTCTAAAGCGCAATTAAGAGCGGTTTGGCCGCCTACAGTTGGCAAAATAGCATCTGGTTTTTCGCTAGCGATAATTTTAGCTACGACTTCTGGAGTTATTGGTTCTATATATGTACGATCTGCGGTTTTTTTGTCGGTCATTATCGTAGCCGGATTAGAATTAACTAAGATAATTTTGTAACCTTCTTCTTTTAGAGCTTTGCAAGCTTGCGTACCCGAATAGTCGAATTCGCAAGCCTGCCCTATAACTATAGGACCAGCACCAATAATTAGAATTGAATTTATGTTAGTTAGTTTTGGCACTTTGATTGTTTAATTAATTGAATAAATTCAGCAAATAAATAACGACTATCATGCGGCCCAGGGGAGCTTTCTGGATGATATTGCACTGAAAAAGCTGGACAATCTTTTATCCTTATTCCTTGAATTGTGTTATCAAAAAGTGATTTATGAGTTATTTCAACATTATCAGCAATATTATTATCATCAACACAAAAACCATGATTTTGACTAGTGATCTCGACAATATTTTTTGTGTAATTTTTGACAGGATGATTAGCTCCGCGATGGCCTTGATACATTTTAATTGTTGTCAAATTACAGGCTAAAGCTAGCAATTGATGACCTAAGCAGATACCAAATGTTGGTATTTTATTTTTTAACAATTCTTTAATTAAGGGCAAAGCAATTTTTGAAGTTGCCATTGGATCTCCAGGCCCGTTGGATAGTAAAACTCCATCTGGAATTAAAGATTTTAATTCAGCAAAAGTTATATTGGCAGGGACTACTGATATATTTAAATCAAGATCTTTAAGGCAATTTAAAATATTTTCTTTAACTCCATAATCAACAACCGCTATATGATATTTGGCAGTTTTTGAAAAATGAAATTGATATTTATTTTTAACAGTAGCCAAACTAGCAAGATCTTGATCTTTAAGAGTAGGCAAATCTTTTATCTGATTAACTAACTTTTTAATATCTATTTCTTCACCTTTTTTAGCATGATAAATTATAGCATTTTGCGCTCCGTGAACTCTTATATGTTTGGTTAATTTTCTAGTATCAATATTAGAGATGCCAATAATATCATGTTTTTTTAACCAGCTATCTAGATCAATTTTACTGCGATAATTTGAGGCAAGAGTTATATCTTCTCTTAATATAAGACCGTTGCAGTGAATTTTTTTAGACTCATTGTCAATATCATTGCAACCAACATTACCAATATGAGGAAAAGTAAATGTAATAATCTGGCCTTTATAAGAAGGGTCAGTTAGAATTTCTTGATAGCCAGTAATGGAAGTGTTAAAGCAAATCTCACCAATTACTTGATTTGAATTAGATGATCCAATAGATTTGCCAACAAAAAACGATCCGTCAGCTAGACATAGCGCAGAGTTAAAATCATCATCAGCAACAAGCTTCATATTTTTAGAGAAAGAGAAATTTTAATAAGAAAGTAAGATTATTGTAAGTTTTTATTTTTAAATTTTAGCATATCAAGATCTGCGTCAATTTAAAAAATTAAATCCTAAAATTATTAAAATTAGATCTTATGATCCTTCATTAAATTAAGCAAGGCCATTCTTACAAAAATAGCCATTTCTGCTTGAAAAAAATATTTTGCTCTAGGATCATTATCGATCTCTAAATCTATCTCATTAATCCTTGGCAATGGATGCAAGATAATTAAATCATCTTTGGCTTTACTAAGTAATTTATTATCTATTTTATATTTGCCATTAACTTTTTGATATTCTTCATCGCATGTGAAACGCTCTTTTTGTGTACGAACTACATATAAAATATCTAACTTATCAATTTCTTTATCAAGATTTATGGTTTCTTTAATAATAACATTGTTATTGATCAATTTTGCCTTGTGAGATTCTTTTAAAGTTGCAATTTCTTGAGAAATTAATGTAAATTGGTTATTTTTATAGAGTGAAAGTAATTTTATCAAAGAATAAGAGGTGCGACTATATCTAAGATCTCCAACTAGTCCAATTTTTAAATTATCAAGTCTGTTCTTTGTTTGCAATATAGTGTAAAGATCTGCTAGCGATTGAGTTGGATGCTCATTAGCCCCATCTCCACCGTTAATAACAGGGATTGAAGAATGTTTAGCAAAAATAGAGGCACTATCCATTTCGGGGTGCCTAATAACAACAATATCAGAATATTTACTAAAAACTCTACCCATATCTTCCAAAGATTCTCCTTTTTTTATGGAAGAAAATGAACCTTGCTCTAAAGAAATAATCTTGCCATTGAGTTTTTGCATAGCTGACTCAAAAGAAAAACGAGTCCTTGTACTAGGTTCAAAAAACAAAGTAGCTAAAATAAAATCCTTACAATCATTTAAAGATCTTAGTCCTTTACCAAATTTATCTTGATATTTTTTAGCCAAGTCAAAAATAATGGAAATATCTTTCTTGCTTATTTGATTTGAACTTAATAAGTGATTGAAAGATAATTTCTGCTTCATGTTTATTGTTATCTAGCTAAGCTAACTTTAATCATCTTGTCTGGATTGTTAACAGAACCATTTGGTCCTTCGCCTTTTTTTATTTTATCAACAAATTCCATTCCTTTTGTTACCCTACCCCATACAGTATATTGACCATCTAAAAAATTTGAATCATCGGTAACAATAAAAAATTGACTATTGGCACTATTTGGACTTTGAGCGCGAGCCATTGATACTGCGCCGCGACTATGAGGCTCAGAATTAAACTCTGCCGGTAAATCAGGCAAATCACTACCACCGCGACCAGTTCCTGTTGGATCTCCAGTTTGCGCCATAAATCCACTAATAACACGATGAAAAACTATTCCATCATAAAATCCTTTTTTTGTTAAAACCTTAATTCTTTCTACATGCTTAGGAGCGATATCTGGAAACATTTCTATTTCAACTCGGCCATATTGAAGATCAATATACAGGGTATTTTCTGAATTGTTATTTTGCGCCATAGCTTTGTTTAAATAAGTTAATATTGATAATATCGTTACAAATGATATGATTAGTTTTTTCATAAATATTTTAAAAATAAATTTTTTAGTCAATGATTTTGATGCCAATAGTTATTGTTTTATCTTCAATTTGATTTCTAAAATTAAATTCATCTAACACATCTTGGGATGCGGTGATGACATTATCTGCTAAAACTTGCTTAGCAATATAATTGTTGAATTGATCTATTATCTCGGCAATTTTAGTATCATTTGTACCAATTGTAAGATTTATTCTATCTGAAATATCTAAATCAGCTTCTTTACGATTTTGCTGCACTATTCTAACAATATCACGAGCAATACCTTCATATTCAAGATCTTGCGTAATTTTAGTATCAAGAGCAATTAAATATTCACTGCTAGATAAAGGAGCAATAGCTAAATCCTCATTTTGTTCAGTTTTGGGTATAGTTTTTAGTTCAAATTCATCTTTTTCTAAAGTAAGATCAGCAATTTTTATTTTATTGCCTGGTAATTTTTGCCACTTATCTTCTTTTACCGCTTGCAAAATTTCTTTCATTTTATTGCCATATTTAGAGCCAATCTTTTTAAAATTTATTTGTAATTTAAATTGGGCAATTTCATCAATATTATTATCAATTTTGACATCTTTAACATTAACTTCATCAGCAATAATATCAACAAAAGGTAGAATGTTTTGTGAGTTTTTACCAATAATTGTTAAAGTTTTTAATGGCAACCTAACCCGAAGATTTTTTTGATCACGAATTGCTAGGGTTGTTGAACATATATCTCGAACTAAATCCATATCACGTTCCAACTCTTCATCTTCTTTAATAAAAGAAACATCAGGAAAATTTTGTAAATGAACTGATTCTTTTTTCATGAATATATTTTAATTAGATTTGGCAATACTTAAATCACCAATTATTACAGCCTCTTCTTGCAATTGATTAAATATTTCCAAAACCTCCGCAGCATCATCTTTGGACGTAACTACAATCATTCCAATACCACAATTAAAAGTTCTGATCATTTCGTCTTCAGCAATATTACCTTCTTTTTGTAAGAATTTAAATATTTCTGGCCTCTCAAAAGATGAGAAATTAATATTAATTTTTAAATTATTAGATATAACGCGTTGTAGATTTTCGTAAATACCGCCGCCAGTTATATGAGCTAAGGCTTTTATTTTATTGGTTTTAATTGCTTGAAGGCAAGATTTAACATAAATCTTGGTTGGAGTAAGAAAATGGTTGGCAAGAGTTTCGCCATTAAGCACAAAATCAAGTGAAATATTTTTATTTTCAAGAATATACCTAACTAAAGAGAAACCATTAGAATGAATACCGCTAGATTTAAGACCAATCAAAACATCGGTGGATTGAGTTTTTTTAGGTAAAATTTGCTCTCTTTCGACAGCGCCAACAGCAAAACCAGCTAAATCGTAATCATTGCCATTGTAAATTCCTGGCATTTCTGCGGTCTCGCCCCCAACTAAAGCACAACCAGCAATCTTACAACCATCAGCAATACCTTTTATAACTTGCTTGGCATGATCTGGATTTAACTTTGAACAGGCAAAATAATCAAGAAAAAATAGTGGCTCAGCTCCTTGAACTACAAGATCATTTACTGACATTGCAACTAAATCAATACCAATCTTATCGTGCTTGTTTGCAGCTAAAGCAATCTTTAATTTAGTGCCAACGCCATCAGTTGCCGAAACAAGAATAGGGTCTTTAAAGTTGCATTTTTTAATATCAAACAATGAACCAAAACCACCAAGATCAGAATTAGCTCCATTACGAGCTGTTTTTTTAGCCAAGGGCTTTATCATATCAATCAACTTGTTACCAGCATCTATATCAACTCCAGCTGATTTATAATCTAAAGATCGGTTATTCGACATTTTTCTTGTTAGTTGCGATTTAATAAATAGGCTTTTTATATTATCCCAAATTTCATCTTTAAATAAAATTATAACAAAATAATTTTTGAGGAATTAATAATAATTTTAGTTTTTTATTTTTTATTTAAAAAGAAAAAATTATTTACAAAATACATTACTCTATAAAAAATAAACTAAAGACCCCCGCAAATCAATCAAGAATAAGATTTGCGGTATTATATCAATTCCCATCTAAAAATGAACAATATAACAAAATAATTTTTGAGATAAAAATTTTTGAGATAAAAATGGGAATTGGTATTACATAAATTAATTCTTTGAAAGATAATATTTTATATAAATAGTTTAGAATATTTTATAAAACTAATTTTTGCGTTAAATGATCTTTGTCATTAGTTATAGATTTTTTACAATCAGCATTAAAGCTATAATATTTATATATTTATTTCTTTTGCCAAATTTTGCTATGGCAAAAAAGATTAAAGATAGTGATTATCAAATCGAAAGTATAATTGCCAATGCATTTGCTGAAAATGCTTCACAAGCCGGCAAAATTGCTGTGTCTGATGCTAGAAGACGGGCTTTTAAGATTTTGCTTAAAAAACTTGAAATTGAAACCTCAGCTCATGAATTATTTAATGATCAAGAAATAGCTGAAACTATTATATCGCAACAAGTTGATGGCGAAAGAATTGCCGGTAATGAATATTTTGCAACTTTAAATATAGTTTTTGATAAAGAGTTTATAGATCAGGTTATATCACAAAAAAATTTACTTGATTACAAAACAAACAAGAAAATCGAAAAGCACTTAATTCTTGCCGCACAAAAGATTGATAATCAAATATATTTTTGGGATAAAAAAAATAATTGGCGAGTTGCTGTCGAGAATAATCTTTCTAGTAATAAAAAAATATTTAAAACACTAGATGCTTCAATTAATAATTTAGCAACTATTGATAGTAATATTTTTCTTGAGCCTAAGTTTCAAGACATCTCATCAGTTGCTAAAGATCTTAATGTGGATTCGGCTTACATTTTATTATTTTCTTATAATGATAATATTAATCAGGCAGCGGTAAATATTACATATTTGCAAAATAATCATCGCAAAAGATTCAAGCTCAACTTCGTTAATAGCAATAACCTAACTCAACAAGATCTACTTGATATTGTTGCCAAAAAAACTATCAGTTATTTATCTTTACAAGATCACAAGATAGATCCTGCAGATAACGGCAAGAAATATATCGGTATACCAATATCAAGCCTTGGACATTGGCTAATGCTTAGTAATAAATTGCAAAATGCTAATTTTTTAGATGATCTAGAAATCAAAATGATCACCCGTGATTTTGTAATAATTTCTATTTTTTATGACAAAGATCAAAGAAAGATGGAAAATGATTTCATATCAATTGGCTTAATAATTAATCGCAAATCTTATAATTATTACACAGCTCTTACTATGAACTAAATTAGTATTACCCCCTTCTTATTAATTTTATATTTTCGAAGTAAATAATGAAAACAAGAGATAAGATTTTAATTTCTTCTATTATAATAATAATTTCTTTTATTATTATTAATGCTGTTAAATCAATACTAACACCCTTTATCGCATCTTTTATTTTGGCCTATTTTTTAAATCCTCCAGTTGATTACTTACATAAAAAATATGCTATCCGAAGAACATTATCAACATTGCTGATTTTAACATTATTTTTATCATCTACAATATTGCTATGCTCTTATATTTTGCCAATAATATATGAACAATTTATAGAATTTATTAATGAATTTCCATCTTATATAAAAGGTTTATATGATAACATATACCCACAAATAATAGCAAAGCTTAATAAATCAGGAATAGAAGTTAATAACAATCTTAACAAATTTATTGATGAAAATAATATAATCTCAGTATTTGATATTTCGCGCTATATTTTTAATGGCGCCCTAACCTCTTCTATCTCATTAATTAATATTATTTCATTAATTTTTATTTCACCAATTTTAGTTTTCTATTTTTTGAAAGATTGGCATGTTATTCTTAAAAATATTTCAAATATAATTCCTAAAAAATCAGTTAAAACTGTAAAAATAATTGCCACAGATATTGATAAAACCTTATCTCTCTATATAAGAGGTCAAATTAATGTTTGCTTGATTCTAGGGTTGTTTTATGCGATATTGTTAAACTTTAGCGGCCTTAATTTTGGCTTCTTAATCGGATTTCTAACCGGAATTTTTTCTTTTATACCATATGCTGGCGTGTTAATTGGCGTTACTATTGGCATAATAGTTGCTATTTTTCAATGGGGTTTAGATATAGCAAATATATCAATAATTATTGGGATTTTTATTGCTGGGCAAATTTTAGAAGGTAATTTCATTACACCAAAGCTAATCGGTGATAAAATAGGTATGCATCCGGCTTGGATTATATTTGGCCTTTTCTTTTTTGGCGCATTATTTGGCTTTATTGGTATTTTGATAGCAGTCCCTCTGACTGCAATTTGCAGCGTATTGATAAAATTCCTACTCAACAATAATAGATAATACCAAATCCCATCTAAAAATGAACAATAGAGTAATATGACAAAATAAGATAAAAATTGTAAAAAATGCAAGTCTTGTACCTATAGGACTTAAGGCTTTTTGCAATTTTTAGCCAAAAAGATAAAGTCAGATTGTTTAGTTTTTATATATGTTTTTTAGGTGGA
>JALQXY010000078.1 GCA_023262945.1 Rickettsiales bacterium
ACACCACGACTTCATACTTGCTACGCTTGATGTACTGGGGATGCCGCAGTGGTTTTGCTGTGTCATCTCAGGTCTCCTCAATCAAGTCCGGGTTGAACCTGTGCTCTCTGAGGACACAGGGATCTCGATCCCCATCCACAGAGGGGTCTTAAATTGCTTGCCTTTTAATTTTAAAAAAATATCGTTAAATGCCTTGTATCATATCTTATATCAAAGTTCATCTTTAAACGAATTTAGGAAATTTTTTAGCTTTTTCATTGCTAATGCACGATGAGATATTTGATCTTTTAGCTGATTATTAATTTCGGCAAAAGTTTGATTCATGCCATTTTTAATAAAAATAGGATCATATCCAAAACCATTGTCTCCTCTTGCTGGAAAGGTTAAGAACCCGTCAACCCTTCCTTCAAAATTGATAAAAAGATTATTTTTTGGATCAAAAAGCGCTAAATTACATATAAAAAAGGCTCTAGGATTTGATTGGGGATTTATGTTTTTTGATTTTAATTCATTTTGTATTTTAATAAAAGCAAAGCCAAAGTCTCTTTTTTTGGTTTCATCATTTATAGCGTATCGAGCAGAATGAATCCCTGGTTTATTATTTAAGTCAACAATGCATATTCCCGAATCATCCGCGAGAGCGGTAAGACCAGTTTTTCTGGCATAATACTTAGCTTTTAGAAGAGCATTTTCAGCAAATGAGTTACCATCTTCATCAGGCTCCTCTTCAACAAAATCATATGCTGGAAAGCAAGAAATTGGAATTGATGATATAATTTGTGAAATTTCTTGAAATTTACCTCTATTGCCCGTGGCAATAAGCAAATCTTTACCAATTGAAAGTTTTTTACTATTATTCAATTTTAGCAGATATTTGATTAATTTGCAAAAAACTTATGCTATTTTCAGCAAATTGCAATTTTTCATTATTAATTGTGTTTTAAAGAGAAAAATTGAGACAAAAATTTCAAAAGTGAAAGCTTTGTAATTTATAAAGCCTATCATTTGAAAAAGATTTTACTCTTGAGCTTTAACTTCTGAAGAATATTACTGCTCTTCTTTATTGGCTTGATCTTTTTGTTCAGATTTTTCTGCTTCAGCCTGAATTTTTGCTTCTTTTTCTGCCTCAGCTTTAGCTTTGGCTTCTTCTTCGGCTTTAGCTTTCAACTCTTTCTCTTTTTGAAGTTTTTCTAAAGCTTTTTTCTTAAGATTAGATCCTTTTACTTTTGCTTCATATTTTGGCTTGTATTTTTCAGCACCTTTAACTCCAAGAGAAATTAAAAATTTGGATACTTTTTCACTAGGCTGAGCACCAACTGATAACCAATATTCAACTCTATCTTTTTTTATAATAACTCTTTCACTGCTATCTTTAGCTAGTAGAGGATTATAGGTTCCAACTTTCTCTATAAAATTTGAGTCTCTTGGAGATGTAACCTCAGTAACTAGAATGCGATAATAAGGACTTTTTTTTCTTCCGCCCCTTGCTAAACGTATCTTTAACATGTAATTAAAATTTACAAAAAGTTTACAAAATGATAAATAAGCAGTTTATTGATTATGTTTAAAATCTAATCTTGGAATATTTTTGATTTTATTTTTTAATTTTATGAAAATTAAAATTATCAATAAAGCAAAATAAATAGCCAAAATTTTATAACAAAGACATAAATAAATAATGCTATCTCTATATTTATACCAAATAATACTAAATCTCTTGCCTTTAAGTGATTTTATACCATTTTCAAGTTAAATGGTATTAGATAAAATAAAAGCTTCAATTCAAAGCTTTTAACTTCTCAATTTTAAATAAAAAACACGAAGTTAAAAACAAAACATCTTTGCTTTTTTAAAGATGAGACTTAGTACAAGTTAAGAAGGATAAATTATTAATATAAAGCAATTTCTTTTGCAAGAAATTAATTTAACCCAAGAGATGGCATAAATTAATTTTATTTAAAGATGGTAATTGGTATTGGACTTGCTAAAAGAAAAATTTATACGCGATTTTAAAACTAACAAATCAAGCTAATCACTCAAGACTAATTTGATATTTTTTACCAAGATAATTGTGAACATCATTTATTTCTTCGTTTCCAAGAGCTCGCGAAAATATTATGATTTCCGATATAGTGCAATGACAATTATTTCTAGCATCATTTGAAGCTCTGATTCTTCCAATGTTATATCGATTATCACTTAATAACGCATCTGGTTTATATTGACTCACTTTTAATTCTTTATTTAGATATATCTTTCTTATGTCGCTAGATAAAGAAAAATAAAAACTATGAATATACAATTTGTTTGTTGACCATTTCGAATCCGTGTAATAGTTGATATCTGATCCAAAATGCGCTAGAGTTATTGCGCTACCTGATCTATGTCCAAGATGTAAATTTTTTCCGGTCCATGAGCCTTCTCCTGCTAAAAAAAAATCTTCGGTACCAACGGAAGACCTACTCGCTACAACAAAAATCGTGTAGCTACTCTCCACTAAATAATCTAAATTTAAAGGCATATAATGATTTAAACCATCAAACTCAATGGAAGGCAAGCCATTAAAAGAATCTTTACGATATTTTGGCTGATAATCTACCGTGCTTTGTGTGGCATTATTTTTGTAGTAATAATTTGGTGCAATATTATACCATATCGAAACATTACCATCCTCGACTGCTTCGCTGGCTTCAAAGCTTTCATCAAGACTGTTTTCATACCAAATCACTAAATCATTCATGTGATAAATGGGAGAATTTTTGGTAAGAGCCTTAGCTTGTTTTAATCTAACATCTTTTATTATACTTTTCTTACCTATAATTCCTTTTGTTAGTGCAATTAATAACAATGATGATAAAATCATCACTGCAGCAATTTCTATTAAAGTAAAACCTTTTCTTTTAAATAAAGTAGTCATTTGTTTTAATTTTTGATTATATTTATAATCTGATTAGCTATAAACTCTTCATCTTTCAAACCATCAATAACAAAAATTCGGGAATTATTTTTTGCTAAATCTAAAAATCCATGCCTAACCTTATGATGAAAGTTCATATCCATTGCTTCATATTTATTATTATCTATGCGATTTTTTATACGATCAAAAGCAACTTCAATCGGCACATCAATTAAAAAAGTAATATCTGGCGCAAAATCATCGATTGCTATCTCTTGCAATTGTTTTATTTGCAATAAATCAAGGCCCATAGCATGACCTTGATAAGCAAAAGTTGAATCAAAAAATCTATCACAAATAACTTTTTGCTTATTATTGATGGCTGGTTTAATTTTTTGCGCTATATGTTCAATGCGACTTGCGAAATTAAGTAGTAATTCGGTTTTTGATGACATAATATTATTTTCATCAAGCAAGATATTTCTGATTTTTTCACCCAATATCGTGCCCCCTGGTTCTCTGGTTAACAAAACATCAATATTGTTATTTATAAAAAATTGTTGTAGTTTTTTTGCTTGAGTTGATTTGCCACAACCTTCTACGCCTTCAAATGTTATAAAATTATAATTATTCATTAAATATGTCAGATACAAATATAAAAAATATTCTTATTAGTGGTGGTGGCAGTGGCATTGGAAAATCTCTAGCTTTATGCTACGCCAAAAAAGAAGTTAATCTATTTTTATGTGGCAGAAATTTAGAAAAGCTAGAAAAAGCACAGAAACTCTGCCAAAAATTAGGAGCTAATGTTATTATTAAATCAATTGATGTTAGAGACAATAGAATTGTTAAAAATTGGATTAATGAGATTAATAAAAATTTTAATATTGATTTAATTATTGCAAATGCTGGAATTTCAGCGGGTACCGCTATAGATAGCGAAAGTTTTAAACAGGTAAAAGAAATTTTTGATACCAATATTTATGGAGTCATTAATTTGATACAGCCGCTGATTGAGAGAATGAAAGAAAGAAGATCAGGACAAATTGCTATTATTTCCTCCTTAGCTGGCTTTAGGGGTTTGCCTAGCTCTCCAGCATATAGCGCTTCTAAAGCTGCGGTTAGAGTTTATGGCGAAGCTTTACGTGGACATTTAAAGAAATTCAATATCAAAGTAAATGTTGTATGCCCTGGTTATGTAAAAACAGCAATGACTGATAAAAACGAGTTTCCTATGCCATTCATAATATCATCCGAAAAATGCGCTAATATTATCAAAAAAGGATTGGCAAAAAATAAATCTCGCATTGCTTTTCCGTGGCCATTTTATTTATTGGTTTGGCTTTTAACTTTACTATCTAATAAAATCACTGATCCAATATTTTCTCGATTACCTGGCAAAAAGCCTTTATAATGGCAAATCTTTCCCTTATAATACCAATTTTTATCTCAAAAAATATTTTGTCATATTGTTTATTTTTAGATGGGAATTGGTATAATCTAATCATTGCAAGCCAGTAAGTTATTGGCAAAATTTCTAGCATTAAATTCTTGCAAATCTTCTATTTTTTCGCCAACACCGATAGCATAAATTGGCTTCTTAAATTCTTGCACCAGCGGTATCAGCATTCCACCCTTAGCTCCACTATCAAGCTTAGTTATGATCAAGCCACTAATTCCAACTAATTCATCAAATATTTTAAGCTGATTGTAAGAATTTTGTCCAGTTGTTGAGTCAACAACTAAAATATTTTCATGAGGCGCATCTTCATCAATCTTTTTAATAACTTTGCCTATTTTTTTTAATTCATCCATCAAGTTTTGTCTATTTTGTAACCTGCCCGCAGTATCAATTAACAAAATATCAAAATTATTTTCTTTGGCATATTTACTAGCGCGATATGCTATAGCAGCAGGATCTTCATTTTCTTTACTTGGTAAAATGATTTCACAATTAGCTCTTTGGGACCATATCTTTAACTGTTGCGGCGCAGCTGCTCTAAAGCTATCGCAAGCAGCAATTAAAACTTTACTGCCTTGTGCTGATAAATTAGCAGCTATTTTACCAATCGTTGTTGTTTTTCCAGATCCATTAACTCCATTAAAAACAATAATTTGTGGTTTTTTCTTGTTTTTCATTTCAAGATTCTTCTGAAATGGTTGCAACATGTTATATATTTCGCCAGATAAGAAAGTTCTTACTTGTTCAAAAGTTATATTTTTAATGAATTTTTGCTGCTTTAGAGTTTGTATAATTTCTTGCGATGCCTTAATGCCGATATCTGCAATAATTAATTGTTCCTCAAATTTTTCTATCATATCACTGTTGAGCTCTCTGTGAGTAAAGATTTGCTTTATAGCTGTTGATATTTTTGTTGCACTATTTGAATCGCTATTTTGTTTTGATTTAGAAAAAAATTTTAACATATAAATTATTTAATATGAGATAGATATTTCTCTGGATCCAGAGCTTCTCTACCCTTTCTTAACCCAAAATAAAGCTGAGGGAATGTAACATTACCACTTTGACCGACCGCGCCAATTTCTTGCCCTTTGTAAATTTCTTGCCCCTTTCCAACTTGCGATTTAAGAAGATGGGCATAAACCGTTATCCAACCTTTATCATGTTTGATAATAATTAAATTACCATACCCCCTAAGTTCATTGCCAACATAAGCCACTACACCTTCTTCGGCCGCCTTAACTGGAGCTCCAGATACTGCCTTGATATTTATACCATCATTATATAAGCCACCTTTCTTAGGTCCAAATTTCGAAACCACCTTGCCATCAACTGGCCAAGCAAAATTGTTATCTAACTTATTCTTTAACCTAGATATAAAAGATGGTTTTTTGACGCTTCTTTTATAGGTTTTTTCTGGTTCTAATTTATATGAATTTTTGATGTTTTGCCCTATTTGTAGAATTTGATCTAATTTTAAATTATAAGGCTTACTTAAGTTGTTAATTTTAGCTAAATAGGATAATTTGACATTATATTTTTTTGATATTGTAAACAATGTTTCACCACTTCTTACGCGATGATAGCCATTCTGAGGCACTTTCAACCTAGATCCTATTTTTAAATTATACGGCTTTTCTAGATTGTTAGCTTTAACAATATCGGCAGCAGATATATTGTAATAATTGGCGATACCATAAAGAGTATCTCCTTTAATTACTTCTATATAGCCATTTTCAATTTTACCATAATCTTTATAACTTTTACTATAACGATACGAATTAGCCTTATTATAAAAAAAATCAGTACGATCGATTATAGTTGCTGGATTTTGCGCACAAGATGAAATTATGACTGTAAAAAATAGTAAAAACTTGCTATAAAAACTTAACATTTGTAAGAATTTTTCTATTAATATAATTTCAATTTAGAAATTTTGTTTTGAAAATCTTTTTAAATTTAGGTAAATAATAATTTAAAAATATGACTGATATAATATTATTTTCAACTAATTGGCAGATATCAATCATTATTATTGCTTCATTATTAATGGGTAGCTTTATTAGTTTACTAACTTATCGCATTAATAGTAAAGAGCCCATTATTTTTACTCGCTCTAAATGTATAAATTGTAACAAAATTCTTAACGCATTCAATCTTATTCCTTTGTTATCATGGATAATACAAAGAGGTAAATGCGGTAAGTGCAAGGCAAAGATATCTTGGCGCTATCCTTTGATAGAAGCCTCTTTTCTAGTTTTTTTTGTTGCCACTTATTTTATTTTAGAAAAAAAATTTGATCTGACTTTGCTATTGTATCTGTCAATTGCAACCATTTTGATATTTATGTGCATAGTAGATCTTGAGCATTACTATATACCAAATATATCACAATTTATATTAACCATATTGATTGTTATTTTATTATTAAAGCAAGGAACTAATAAAGATCTGGTTTTTGATGTTCTCAAATCATCTTTTCTTTATTTATTTTTTGGCTTGGCTTTGTGGGCACTTTTCTATTTTGGCGGCGGGCTTGAAGCGATTGGAATTGATGATTTGAAGTTCTTTTTTATTGCTGGATTAGGTTTAGGATTCAATGATTTTCTAAATTTTACTCTGTTTAGTGGAATTTTTGGCCTTATTTTTGGCAGTATATGGCAAAAATTAAAGAAAGATGATTTCTTTCCCTTTGCTCCAGCAATTTGTTTATCTTTTTATATATGCTTAATTATTGATGGATTTGGGTTAAACTCAATTATTAAATAGATTTTGATATTAATGATCTATTTTTAGTAAATTGCTCATTATCTACAAATACATATTTTGTAAGAAAATAACCACTTAATTTTAGACCATCCATAAGATCGCTTTTTTTTAAGTTATCGCAATTTTTTATCAAAAAAATTGGCAAAGATAGCAATTTATCTTTATATGGCAAACCGGCATCATAACAAACGGCGCGTGCAGATTTCGGTGATACGAAAGCAAGATTTTCACTATTTTTTGTTACTACGCATTCACTAAGGTCAACACCATATCCAAGAATATCAAGAATTGATAATTCAAGCTTTATATAATTGGCTATTATTTTATCAAATTCTATATCTTGATAATTCATGTCATCTAAAAAATCAGATAATTGACTAAATAATAAATATTGAGATTCATTTTCTAGAAACGCCTTATCTATTATATAAAATAAACAGCGAACACAATCTAATTTAGATTTTTCAAATAAAATATTTGATAAACAATATCTTATTAAATCGACACTAAATAAGCTCCCTAGATTATCATCAACACGACTACGATATTCAAAAGAAATGAGATTACCGATTTGATAGGTGGTTTTAACTTTCTTTGATTTGGCGTATTTAACAAAGGCGCAACAAATACCATGATCCTTAGTGATTAGCTTAACAATGGCAGAATATTCTCCGTAATTCTTGATATTAATTATTATACCCTGATCACTAAATTTCATTAAGATAATATTTTTCTTTCTAAGTGACGAACAATTTGCAAAGATAGATCCTTGCCACTTAACTTTTTGATTTCATTAAGACCAGTTGGCGAAGTGACATTGATTTCCGTAATATAATCGCCAATTATATCAATACCAACAAAGAATAAACCTCTTTTTTTTAACTCTGGAGATAATTTTTGACATATCTCGTAATCTCTATCGGTTAATAATACATCACTAGCAGAACCGCCCGCATGAAGATTTGATCTTATTTCGTTTTTTTTAGGAGTGCGCAATATTGCTCCAGCTATCTCGCCATCAATCAATATTATTCTTTTATCACCCTTAGAAACTTCTGGCAAAAACTTCTGAATAACTATTAGATTATCATAACATTTACTCATCATTTCTAGAATTACCGAAAAATTAGGATCATCTTTTTTTATTAAAATAATACCCTCTCCACCATTTCCATAAAGAGGTTTGATTATTATATTTTGGTGAAAATCATAAAATTCTTTAATTTTTCTTATATCACTTGAGATTATAGTTGGAGGCGTTAATTTTGGAAATAAATTAACTAACCATTTTTCTGGACAATCTCTAACAGATGAGGGATTATTAAGAACAAGCACTTTATCAGCCACCTTCTCCAAAAGATAAGTGGTGGTTATATAAGACATGTTAAAAGGGGGATCTTGACGTAATAAAATTACATCAAAATCTTTTAAATTAACCTGCTTTTGTTCTAAAATTTTATAATGATTATTTAACTCTTCTTGCAAAAAGATTTTTTTGACTTCAGCGCTTAAAATTTGTGAAGTAAAATCATATGAAAGCTCACTGGGTAAGTAGTAAAATATTTCATGACCTTGATTTTGTGCGGATAATAAAATAGCAAATGTTGAATCCTTGCGAAAGTTTATTTGCGATATATCATCCATTTGCGCCACAATTTTCATAAGCAATTAAATAAATTAAAAGAAGTGTCTAACTATTTTTTAAATGAAAATAATCTTACTAATAGAAGAATATTTCCTTTTATTGATATTGGCGAATATATTTTAAGAGAACAAGATGAAAATGATATAAGTAGCTTTTTTGAATATTATACAGATCCAATAGTCAATAAATATATTCTATGCCCTCCTATTAAAGACCTAGAGGAAGCACGCAAAGAATTATATTATTGGCGTAATTTATTTTATAATAATCACGGTATTTATTTTGCTATTGCTGACAAAAAGAACAATAAAATGATAGGATCAATTGGCTTTAATAATTATCGCCCCAATCATCAAAGAATTGAATTAAGTTATGATTTGGCCTTTAATTATTGGCGCAAAGGAATTATTAGCAATGCTATTAATAATTTAGTAAAATACATATTTAAAAATTGGAAGATAAATCGTATAGAAGCTTTTGTTGCTACTGAAAATATAGCCTCAATTAAACTATTACAAAAATGCAAATTTACAAATGAGGGTACCTTAAGACAACATAGAATACATAATAACCGTATGATTGATGTTTGTGTATTCAGCCTTATAAAAATGGATTTGGGTTGAATTTTGGCAATTTTGTTGTTATTTCTAGATTTTTGTTTTTATAATTTTTGATAACTATTTTGTAAGCATGCAAACACATTACTTTGCTTAATTCTCTTCTTAAAACTGACTTTCCGCCATATTTTATATCATTAAGGATAGGATAACCCAATTCTTTCATATGCACTCTTAATTGGTGGGTGCGTCCAGTGATAGGATTTAGCTCGATTAAAGTATAATCTTTAAATCTTTTAAGAACTTTAAAATTAGTGATCGCCTCTTTACCTTCCGTGAAATCTGGCAAAACCTTTTCATTCTTACCTTGAATTTTTTTTCGCAAAGGTATATTTACGGTGCCGCAATCTTTTTGCACCACTTTATTAACTAAGGCTAAATAAGTTTTTTTAATCGATTTATCTTTAAATGATTTGATTAAAAAATCAGCTATTTTTTTATTTTTAGCAATCAATAAAATGCCACTAGTGTCTTTATCAAGGCGATGAACTAATTGCCATTTATTATGGCGCGCAAAATCATCAACCGAAATTTTAATACCGCTACCACCTTGAGTTGCCAGACCAGAAGGTTTATCAATGGCTAAAATACTCTCATCTTCGTAAATAACAAAATCATAAAAATTTTTTAACTGCTTATTATCTATAAAGGCTTTTTTCTCTTTTTTTAAAGATCTTTGATCAAGATTAATAAAAACTTCTACCTCATCACCATTCTTAATTTTACAGGAAGCTTGGCGATATTGAGAATTAATTTTAATCTTTTTTTGACGAATTAGTTTTTGTGCTACAGCAAAAGATATATTAAACTTACTGCATATTAACTTATCAATTCTAAATCCATTAAATTCCTCATTAATAGTTAATTTTATCATGAAATAAGACTTGTTAAATAAAAGCCAAAGAAAAATCCAAGTATAGCCAATAAAAGCGAAGAAAATATATAGATAAAGGCGTATAAATATTGATCAGCACTAAAGAGGCGAAAAAAATCTAATGAAAAAGTTGAAAAAGTAGTAAAACCACCAAGAAAACCAATCAAGGCAAAATCTTTTAATTGGCGATCAATTTGATTAAAATTTTTAATCAAAAAACAATATAACGCACCAGCTAAAATAGAACCTAGAACGTTAACCGAGATAGTGCCCCATGGAATTTTACTAACAAAAATATTGCTATAACGAGTTACCTTAGTAACTAGTTCTATTAATAAAAAACGCGCTATTGATCCAAAAGCGCCTCCAATAGCTATAAGAAATAGATTCATCAATTAGTAATTATTTAGGCGCGTCTAGCTCAAAACTTGTGTGCAAGGCTCTAACCGCTAATTCCCCATATTCTTTGGCAATTAAAACTGAGATTTTAATTTCAGAGGTTGAGATAAGAAGCAAATTGATGCCTTTTTCTGCAAGAGTTTTAAACATTGTATGCGCTACACCAGTATTGCTAACCATGCCGACGCCAATAACAGAAATTTTGGCGATATTATCATCGATCAAGAATTTATCGTATTTTATTTTACCTTCAATGGCTTCGATAGCAAGTTTAGCTCTTGCCAATTCTTCCTTGCTAGTGGTAAAAGTTATGTCAATAAATTTGCCGTCACCACTGATATTTTGCACAATCATATCAATGTTAATACCCTGTTTTGCTAAGGCACCAAATATTATAGCTGACAAACCAGAATGATCTGGCATTTTCATTAGAGTTAGGCGCACCTCATTTTTACTATAACTGATACCAGTAATTACTCTGTTTTCCATAATTTCTTCATTATTATTTACTAAAATTGTTCCAGATTTATTATCAACTTCTTCAAAAGTTGATAATACGCGGACTCTAACATTATGCACCATAGCCATAGCTACTGAACGAGTTTGCAAAACTTTAGAGCCGCTATAAGCCATTTCAAGCATTTCTTCATAAGTAATCTTGTTAAGCTTTTTGGCTTTATCGGTTATTCTAGGGTCCGTAGTATAAATGCCATTAACGTCAGTGTAAATATCGCAAATATCAGCTTTTACCGCGGCAGCTATTGCAACAGCTGACGTATCAGAACCACCGCGCCCAAGAGTAGCAATTCTTTTGCTATTGTCAGTCACGCCCTGAAAACCAGCTACCACAATAACATCATAATCATTAATAGCTTTTAGTAAAAATTCTCCATCTATTGATTTTATCTTAGCTTTACTATTAGCCTCATCGGTAATGAGTGGTATTTGCCAACCCAAAAAAGATCTAGCTTTATAACCCATTGATTGCAATTGCAATGCTAAAATACCGCTTGTTATTTGCTCGCCGCTTGCAGTTACTGAATCATACTCAGCTAATGATTCGTGCTCTATTAGATTAGAAACTTGATTACAATAATCAACCAACCTATTGGTGACTCCAGACATTGCTGATACAACTACAATCACTTTATTTTTCTTATCAATCTCGTTTTTAACTTTGATAGCAACATTTTTTATGCGATCAATGTCTCCAACTGAAGTTCCTCCAAATTTTTGAACGATTAACATTTATTTATTATTTTATAGTAAAATTAAGCTAGAAGTTTTTACCTAGAGTTTTATTATTTTAATCTTAATTTTATTTTTTGGTTATAATTTGATTTAAAGATAAGATTAATTAATGCCAAATCTTATCTTTAAAAAAAGTAAATTTATTTTAACTTTATCTATTTTGTTAAAATTCAACCAATATCTAGCAGTTTTAAGATAGTAAATTGGCATTATAATATTAACACCAATCAACTTAAATTAGTCTTTATAAAATTATATGCAACAATTTAGAAATCTAACCGAAAAAACCTATTTTAAGATATTCTTGGCTTTTATTGCCGTTAGCTTTGTGATGTTTGGTATAAATAGCTTCATGATTAGCGATACTAATCAATGGATTGTTAAAATTGGCGATAAGCAAGTTAGTAAAAGAGAATTTATGCAACTCGTTCAAAGAAAAAGCGCTGCCGCATTGAGAGATATGGACGATGCCGAAGCTGCTCAATATTTAAATTCCAAGCAATTTCAACAAGATGCATTGAATAGCTTAATTAATCAAAAAAGATTTGAAATTATTGGCGAACATTTCGATTTTATTGCAAATATTGATTTAATACTACGCAGTATTGCCAAAGATTCAAATTTTTATAATTTTGATGGCAAATTTGATCGCGACAGCTTTAATGGATTTCTTAATTACAATGGAATTACTGAAAAGCAATATGTAGATTCACTTGGAAAAGATGTGGCGGCTGATATCGTATCAAGATCAATTCAAGCCAATTCACCAATTAATGAAAAAATTGCCATTTCTCAAGAAAAACTCGCACGCCAAAAAAGAATTGCTGATATCGTTAATATTTCATTTAAAGAAGATGAATTAATATCTGAAATAAAAGAAGATCAAATAAATAATTTTTATCAAAACAATCTGGATAAATATATCGAGCCCGAAAAAAGACAAATCTCTTATCTCGAATTTTCTAAAGAAGATTTAGTTAAAAATATTCAAATAACAGATGATAAAGTAAGCCAATATTACCAAGATAATATTGATAATTATTTTGAACCACAAACTCGAGATAGTTTGCATATTCTTTTTGACAATAAGGAAGAGGCACAATCTTTCTTAAATCAATATGAATTGTCTATTGTCGATAAAAAAACAGATAATATTTCGCATTTTACTAAATTAGCCAAAGATACCTTAAATAAAGATAAGGACTCTTTAGAGCTTAATAATATAACCCGTCAAGGAATTTTTCCTGAATTGGCACAAGAGATTTTTAAATTAGAAATTAATCAACATAGCCAAGTTATAAAATCCTCTATCGGTTATCACGTAGCTTTACTTACCAAAATCACTCAACCAAAACAAATTGAATTTGATAAAGTAAAAAAAGACATTAAACTTGATTTAATTAAACAAGAAAAAGAGTTAATTTTACAGCAAAGATTAAGTGAGATGGATGATAATTTACTAATTACCAATTCTATTGAAAAAACAGCACAAAAATTCTCTCTATCAAACAGCAAAACAATTACCATTGATAATAATGGTCTAAATAATCAAAATAAAATAGAAGATGTTACAAAAAAATTTAGTGAATTTTTAATCAAGTCTTTTGCTCTAGATATTGATCAAATATCTGAAATCATCAATGATAATAAAGCAAAAAAATTCTATGTTTTAAAAATTGAAAAAATAATTCCTCAAAATCAAAAAAGCTTAGAAGATTCAAAAGAGCTTGTAATTTTAGACATTATAGAGCAATTAAAAATTAAAAAAACAAAAGAACTTGCGCAAAAGATTCACCAAGAGATGTCTTTAAATCCAGATTCATTTTTAGAAATTGCCAATAAATATAAGCTGAAAGTTGATAAAAATGTTATATTACCTAGGAAGTTTTTGCTAGAACTAAAAAATAAAGATAGAATACCATATCAAAATGAATTTTTATCCGAGATTTTTAAAATAAATATTGGCCAAATAACAAATTATATTATTAATAACGATAACAAATATATAATTGCTAAACTAAATGCCATTAAAGAAGATAATATAAACACAGAAGAATATAATACAATTTTTAACAAAACAGAGATGACTTTTAGGGCAGAAGTTATGGATTTATTTAATAATTATCTAGGCACCAAATATAAAATAAAAATCAATAAAAAAGCATTATCTAGTGAGCTATAATTTAAATGAAGAGCAATTTAACAAAATTAAACAAGACAATCAAGGTCTGACCTTGTTCAAAAAAATAAGCGCCGATCTTATAACTCCAACCCTATCATTAGTTAAATTATCAAAGTATTTTGACAGCAATATATTTCTTTTTGAATCAGTAGAAAAAGGTAGCAATAAAGGACGTTTCTCTGTTATTGGTTTTGATCCCGATCAAATATGGCAATGTCAAAATGGTCAGTCATCAATAAATAAAAATTTTTCTTATAACCAAAAAGATTTTTCTTTGCAACATGGTGAAATTTTAGAAAATTTACGAAAATTTATCACGGAAGCTCAAATAAATAATGATCCGACATGGAACCTACCAGCAATGAGCAGCGGTATTTTTGGCTATATGGGGTATGATATGATACAATATATGGAGGATATTTCACAAAATAATAAGCCGGATACTATAAATATCCCTGACTCTATATTTATCAGACCTCAAGTAATTATTATTTTTGATAACTTGTTTGATTTAGCAATAATTTGCGCCCCTTGCTTTAAAAATGACAACAAAGAATATCAAGAATTATGCTATAAAATAGATAAAACAATCCATATATTAAGATCAGAAATTGCTTTAGATAAAAAAGAAAAGCTTAATACAAAATTTAATTTTATTTCAAATTGTACCAAGCAAGAATATTGCCAAATGGTTGAAAAATCTAAAGAATATATTAAAGATGGCGATATATTTCAAGTTTTACCATCACAAAGATTTTCTGCTGATTTTCCTAGTCATATATCAGAATTTGACTTTTATCGCTCTTTGCGATCAATTAACCCTTCGCCATTTTTATTTTATTTACAATTTGAAGATTTTGTTATTAGCGGCTCCAGTCCAGAAATAATGGCTTCAGCTAAAAATAAAATAGTAACAGTTAGACCGCTTGCTGGCACCAGAAAAAGAGGTAATAATAAAATAGAAGATGAGAAAATTTCTCAAGAGTTATTAAAGGACGAAAAAGAAATCGCAGAACATTTAATGTTAATAGATCTTGGTCGTCATGATGTTGGTAGAGTGTCCAAAGAGGCTTCGGTTAAGGTAACCGAAAAAATGACGATAGAATATTATTCTCATGTTATGCATATTTCATCAAATGTTGAAGGCATATTAAAAGATAATTGCGATGCGTTAGATGTTTTAATTTCTTCATTTCCAGCAGGAACGGTTAGTGGAGCACCAAAAATAAGAGCTATGGAAATAATATATGAAATAGAAAAAGAAAAAAGAAGTTTTTATGCTGGATGTGTTGGCTATTTTGCTAGCAATGGTGATATGGAAACTTGCATTACCTTACGCTCAGCATTAATAAAAGATAAAAAAATATATTTGCAATCTGGTGCAGGAGTTGTTTATGATTCTAAGGCTGATTTAGAATATGAAGAATGTCTTAATAAAGCGCAGGCTTTAATTAAGGCCTGTCATAATATCGACAGCATCGATTAAAAGAGATATAATACCAAATCCAATCTTTAAATAAAATTATTCCATTCATCAGATTGCTCACTTAATCCAAGTAGATTTGATTTAACGTTTTTAGTAAATGCATCTTCA
>JALQXY010000088.1 GCA_023262945.1 Rickettsiales bacterium
AGCAAGCAGCAAGCAAGCAAGCAAGCCCCATTTTGGTATAAATTAATTCCGTCGAGTGGGTGTGAGCAATCGATCCGGTATGTTGGGGGTGGTGACTAGGGACCATGAACCGCTCAAATCTGACTTTATCTTTTTGGCTAAAAGTTGCAAAAAGCCTTAAGTCTTATAGGTATAGGACTTGCATTTTTTACAATTTTTATCTCAAAAATATTTTGTTATATTGTTTATTTTTAGATGGTAATTGGTATAACTCACTTTTTAAAAGTATAAATATATTAAAAATCTCTTTTAAATCAAGGAGTTTAATATAATTTTAAGGTATAAATTTAAAAAATCAAAACCATCTCTTTTTTTTAAAGAAAAATATTTGCAAAATAAGCAAAATAATTAATAAACCAGTCACAATATAAAATCCATAAGGATTATTACTAGCAGGAACTCCACCAACATTAATACCTAGTAAACCAGTTAAAAAACTTAACGGTAGAAAAATTGCTGCAATAACTGATAAAATGTACATATTTCTATTAATTTTATCTGCTAATAAGTTTGAAAGTTCATCTTTAATAATTTGTGATCTTTCTCTAATAACTTCTAAATCTTCAACATAGCGAATTGTGTGATCATGACTTTCTTTTAGTAAACGCTTATTAAGGTCTTTTATCCATTTTAAATTAATATTACGCAACTCAAAAAGAGCATCTCTTTGTGGCAACATATATCTTTTAAAGATAATAGCCTGCTTTCTAACATTGGTCAATTTAATCCTTAAATTACTGCTTGGATTTTCAATAAATTCTTCTTCTAAATTGTCCATTAACTCATTCAAAGATCCTAGTATTGGTTCCATTCTTTTAAAAATTTTAGAAAGAAGTAAGCAAAGAAAATCGTCAGCACTTCCTATAAAACAATCTGATAATATAGATTTTTCTAAATCATTAATTGATTTTGTGTCTCTTTTTTGTATTGTTATAATGCGATAAGGGTCTATCCACATACGAATTGACACCATATCTTCTGGATCAGAGTTATCATTAAGATTAACACATCTAAGTATAAAAAATATTCCATCATTTACTTGCTCAACTCTTGGCCTTGTTTCTTCTGCTAATAGACCATTAATAATAATCAAATCAAGATATTTACATTCTTTAGTGAGCCAATCTCTTGTTTTTTGATTATTGGCATCTAGATGAATCCATGCTAAATTTTTAGACTTAATTTCTTTAGAAACTTCTGATATAGGAAGATTTTCTGCTGCACGATTTTGCAAAAAAGAATAAGATTTTAATATATGACTGTTAATTAGTTTATTTTGCATATTTACTATCAATCATTTTTGTATCAATGGCGCATTCTTCATAAAATTCTTGACCAATTTTTATTTCATCGCGACCACGAGAAACTCGCCATAGATTTGTATCTCTTAAACTAAAAATACAACCACAATATTCTTGCTTATAAAACTCTTCTTTTTTAGCAATTTCATACATTCTAGCCGCGCCTCCTTGCTTTCTCCAGTTAAATGTCCAGTAATTTACACCATCATAATTATTAGCAGCTCTTATTCCACAATCATTGATTTGCTCCATATTTTTCCAACGAGAAATACCTAGTGAAGAAGTAATAGTATGAAAATTATTCTCATAAGCATAAAGCGCCGTTCTTTCAAAGCGCATATCAAAGCATTTGCTGCATCTTTCACCTCTCTCAGGCTCCCATTCAAGACCCTTGGCACGCTTAAACCAATCTTGTACATCATAATCAACATCGATAAAAGGTATATTTAACTTATCTGCAAATCTTTTATTTTCATTTTTACGAATTTCATATTCCTTTTTGGGATGAATATTTGGATTGTAAAAAAATATTGTGACATCAATATCAGATTCTTTCATGCGCTGCATAATATCACCAGCGCAAGGAGCGCAGCAGCTATGCATTAAAACTTTATTGTCAATTGCATTGCTAGGTAATGATAAATTTTCCATAGTAAATTATTTTAATTAATATGCCAGAATTACCGGAAGTAGAAACTATAAAAAGAGGAATTGAGATTATCAACAATTTACAAATTAAGCAAGTTTTTCGCTCTGAAAAAAAATTACGCATCGATTCAATGTGTGATTTTTCTTTATTAAAAGAACAAAAAATTAACAAAATTAAAAGAAGAGCGCGTTATATTATTTGTGAATTAAGTAATGATAAAAGTCTAATTATTCATTTAGGAATGACGGGAAGACTAACTATCGGAAACTTCAAGAAAAAGCCACATGATCATTTTGCTTGTCAATTCTCTAATGATAAATGGCTTATTTTTAACGATGCGCGTCGTTTTGGATTTATTGATTTGATTGACAATGATAAATTACAAAGCCATCAATTTCTGCATAAATTGGGACCAGAGCCTCTTTCAAATGAATTTAATACGGAATATTTATTAACAAAGATCAAAAACAAGAAAATGAATATCAAAACTAGTTTAATGGATAATTCATTAGTAGTTGGCGTTGGCAATATTTACGCCAATGAATCCTTGTTTGATTGTCAAATATCTCCTCAAAAACCAGCTTATCAACTCACTAAAAAGCAAGCTAACAATATTGTTAAATCAGTTAAAAAAATTATTCAGCAAGCTATTAATTTAGGGGGTTCTTCAATTTCAGATTATGTTAGCGCTACAGAAGAATATGGCAATTTTCAGAATAATTTCAAAGTTTATGGTCGTCACGATCGAGACTGTCTAAAATGCAAAGAGGTAATAGCAAGAATTATTCAAAATGGCAGATCTACTTTTTTTTGCCCAAAGTCTCCTCTATCGTAGAGTCTTTTACGTAATTCATCTATATTCTTTTGATCTCTAATACCCGACATGTTTTTCCTAGTATAGCATCAAAAATAACTACAAATGACTGCTACTTTCAGCTTTTGTGACTATGGCGGTGATTTTCTTGGCTAATTCTGCATCAATTTCCGGCAACTGACTGAAATCACTCTTTAAAAGCGTTTCTGGTAATGAATTTTGATCCACATATCCCAAAATCGACAAC
>JALQXY010000016.1 GCA_023262945.1 Rickettsiales bacterium
AAAGGAACTCAAGTTGATGGAGTATATTCTGCTGATCCTAAAAAAGATAAAAATGCGATTCGTTATCAAAATCTTAAATATTTAGATGTCATTAAGCAGGATCTTAGGGTTATGGATCAGACTGCAATTACTCTAGCTAAAGATAATAAATTACCTATTGTTGTTTTTTCTATAGCACAAAATGGTGCATTAAAAAAAGTAATAAAGGGTGATGGTAAATTTACTATTATTAACTAATAATTTCTTATATTATGTTTGATAGCTATTTAGAAAAAACTAAAATCAAAATGTCAGAAACTTTAGAATTTCTAAAGCGAGATATTGATAGTATATCAACTGGCAGAGCCACTCCAAATCTTCTTGATCCAATTAAAGTTGATGTTTATGGTAGTTTAATGCCTCTTAATCAATTAAGTAATATCTCAGTTCCAGATGCTACTACATTAGTAATTCAAGTATGGGATAATTCAAATACTAAATCAGTTGAAAGGGCTATTGTTGATTCTAATTTAGGATTTTCTCCAGTTGTTGAAGGGTCTATGCTTAGAATAAATATACCTAAATTAAGTCAAGAAAGAAGACGAGAAATGTCAAAATTAGCTAAAAAATATGGTGAAGATAAAAAAGTTTCCATAAGAAATATCCGTCGTGATGTTATAGATTCATTTAAAAAAGAAGAGTCAAGTAAAGATAATATTCATGTTTTTAGCGATTTAATACAAAAAATAACCGACGAGTTTATAACTAAGATAGATAAAATGGTATCTAAAAAAGAAGATGATTTAATGACTATATAGAGATTGTAATTTTCTATGAATCAATCTACTAATATCAATAATCATAAAAATATATTAAACTCCTTAAGACATATCGCTATTATTATGGATGGTAATGCGAGATGGGCTAAAAAAAATAATTTAAATATTTTTAATGGTCATAAGAAGGGTGTGCATAATATTAAAGAAATTGCACTAGCTTGCATTGAATTTAATATAAAATATCTTACTATTTATGCTTTTTCTTCAGAAAATTGGCAAAGATCAAAAACAGAAGTTAACAATTTGTTAAAATTGCTCGATGAATATCTTGATAATGGTTTAGATCCATTGCATGAAAATGGAATTAGAATCAATATTTTTGGTGATTTAAGTAAAATACCTAAAAATCTACTAGATAAAATTAATCAATCTGAAGAAAAAACTAAAAATAATAAATCTTTAATTCTGAATGTTGCTTTTAGTTATGGTGCAAGACAAGAGATAGTTGAGGCAGCAAAAAAAGTCGCTTTTGCTGTAAAAGAGGGGCAAATTAATATATCGCAAGTCGATGAAGAACTGTTCTCTAAAAATCTTTATAACATTAACTTGCCAGATCCTGATCTATTAATTAGAACGGCTGGTGACTTAAGGGTTAGTAATTTTTTATTATGGCAAATAGCCTATAGTGAACTTTATTTTGTTAAGGATTTTTGGCCTGACTTTAACAAAGAAAAATTGCTGCAGGCTATAAATGATTTTAATAATAGAGATAGACGTTATGGAAAAAGATAATAAGTATATAAATTTTCTAAAAAGAAACTTTATAATTAAAATATTTTTTAATTTGTTTGATCAATTTAATAATTTAATACCTAGTCAAAATACAAAAACTAGGATTATGTCTTCTTTGGTTCTTCTTCCTATATCAATTATAGCTATATTTTACTCTGAAGATCTCTTTTTTCTTTTGGCGTTAACAATATCTATTATAATGACTATGGAATGGATTAATATTACCGCTAAGGCAAAAAATCAAAAAAAATGGCGTATAATTGGTTTTTTTTATATCTTGGTACCGATTTTCTGCATGGTAAAAATTCGTTTTATTGAACCTTATATATTGTTATGGATGTTTGTAATTATTTGGTCTACAGATATTTTTGCTTTTTTTGCTGGTAGGGCTATAGGAGGTCCTAAGCTGGCTATTAATATAAGTCCTAATAAAACATGGTCAGGTCTACTTGGTGGTGTTATCGCCAGTTCTTTTGTTGGTCTTATTAGCTCAATTATATTTCCGGGAAGTGTTTTATTCTTTGTTGTTGTAAGCTCTATTTTATCTTTAGTTGAGCAAATTAGTGATTTAATAGAATCTAAAATTAAAAGAATTTTTTCGGTTAAGGATTCCGGCTCAATAATTCCTGGTCATGGTGGATTAATTGATAGGCTTGATGGTGTTATATTAGTTGCGCCATTGGTATTTTGTTTAATATTAATATTTCCTCAAAACTTTTTTAATTAATTATGATTGAAGGCGATTTATTAACGATAGCTGGTCATAAATTCAGTTCAAGACTAATTATTGGCACTGGTAAATATAAAGATTTTACTGAGACAAAGGGAGCTCTTGAAGCTAGCGGTGCTGAGATGATAACGGTTGCCGTTAGAAGAGTTAATATTGAAGAAAAGAATCAACAGATGTTGCAAGATTTTATTGATCCTAAAAAATATGTTTACCTACCAAATACTGCCGGTTGCTTTACTGCTGAAGATGCTATTCGTACTTTAAGATTGGCCAGAGTTGCTGGTGGCTGGAATTTAGTTAAATTAGAAGTTTTATCAGATCCTAAAACTCTATATCCTAAAGTTACAGAAACTATTAGGGCTGCTGAGATTTTAATTAAAGATGGTTTTGATGTTATGGTTTATACTTCTGACGATCCAATAGTTGCTAAAGAACTTGAAGATATAGGTTGTTGTGCTATTATGCCTTTGGCGGCACCAATTGGTTCTGGTCTTGGTATTCAAAATCCTTTAAATATTGAATTTATTATTGAGCAATCACGGGTACCAGTTATTATTGATGCTGGGGTTGGTACTGCTTCTGATGCAGCAATTGCTATGGAGCTTGGTTGTGATGGAGTATTGATGAATACAGCAATCGCTAAAGCGCAAAATCCAATATTAATGGCTAAATCAATGAAATTAGCTGTACAATCGGGAAGAATGTCTTATTTAGCTGGCAGAATTCCTAAGAAAAAATTTGCTACACCATCATCTCCATTGCAAGGTAAAATTAAAACTACATCTTCTTAAATTATGATTCATAAATTTAATCCTTCGATATTAAGAGCTTACGACATTAGGGGAATATATAACCAAACTCTTTTTGATCAAGATGCTTATTATGTTGCACGCTCTTTTGCTAGCTTTTTAAATAAAAGATCGCAAAAGAAGGTTGCTGTTGGTTACGACGGTCGTAAAAGCTCTCCTAATCTTAGAAATGAATTAATAAAAGGATTACTAGATTCTGGAGTTGAGGTTTTTGAGATAGGAGTTTGTCCAACTCCTATGTTATATTTTGCGATATTTAATCTTAATTGTGATGCTGGCATAATGATTACTGGCTCTCATAATCCAAAAAATCATAATGGTTTTAAGATGTCTTTAAAAGATCGTCCATTTTATGGAGAAGACATTATAAATTTAGACAAAATGTGTAAAGATGAAGATTTTATTAACGCTAAGGGCTGTATCAATAAATATAATATTCTTGAAGATTACAGTAATAGAATTATCAAAGATTTAAATATATCTTGTTCGGAAAAAAAACTTAACATCGCATGGGATTGTGGTAATGGATCATCTGGTGAAGTAATACAAAATATTGTTGGTAAAATTGAGGCTAATCATAAACTACTTTACGAAGATATTGATGGAGACTTTCCTAATCATCATCCTGATCCAACCGACGCTAAAAATATGCAAGATTTAATTAAGATTGTTCGTGATAATTCTTGTGATATCGGTATTGCTTTTGATGGTGATGGTGACCGAATTGGTATAGTAGATGATGAGGGTGAAATTATCTGGGGAGATCAGCTAATGATATTTTACGCTAGAGATATTTTGCAAGATAATCCACAAGCTACAATTATTGCAGATGTTAAAGCTAGCGATACTTTATTTAATGAAATAGCTAAAGCCAACGGTAAGCCAATTATGTGGAAAACTGGCCATTCTTTAATTAAAGCAAAAATGAAAGAAGAAAAAGCATTGCTAGCTGGGGAAATGTCGGGTCATATTTTCTTTGCTGATAAATATTATGGTTTTGATGATGCAATTTATGCAGCGATAAGAATTTTGAATATTTTATCAAAATCAAATCAAAAACTTTCTGATATGCGTAAATCATTACCAAAAACATTCTCTACTTCAGAAATTAGGATATCGTGCCAAGATGATATTAAATTTACTTTAATCGATCAAATTAAAGCTAAACTTAATGATAAAAATTTGCAATATAGTGATGTTGATGGGATTAGATTTATTAAAAATAATGGTTGGTGGTTATTACGAGCTTCTAATACACAACCAGTTTTGGTAGCAAGATGTGAAGCAAATGATAAAGATAGTTTAGTTGCTTTAAAGAAAGAATTAACAAATATATTGAATGATTTCGATACTTCAATTCCTCAAGAATTAATAAATTAAACTTTTATAAATTTATTTAATATGTTGATATTAGGGTTGTCAGGAGGAATAGCTTCGGGTAAAAATTTAATTTGTGATATTTTTAAGGGATGTAATGCTAGAATATTTGATGCTGATAAAATATCTCATCAATTAATAGATAAAGATAAAGCAGTTATTGATGCAATATCTTATAATTTTCCAGAATGTCTTATTGATAACAAAATAGATCGAAAAGTTCTTGCTGATATATTATTTAATAGAATGGCTGATTTTGATAAAAAAATTAAAACATTAGAAGAAATAATTCATCCCAGGATTCGTCGATTATATCAAAAATTTATCACAGAAGATTGTAATAATAAGATAAATTTTTTGATACTTAACATACCATTACTGATTGAAAATAATAATTATCAATATGATAAGCTAATAACAATAGATTGCAACAAGAATTTACGCAAAAAAAGATATTTAAATAGAATTGGATGTGATTTAAATAAAAAAGATTTACAAAAATTTACTGATAGATTTGACTTAATCTGTGCAAGGCAAGTTGATGATGCTAAAAGAAAAGAAAAAGCGGACTATATAATTGATAATAATAATTCAATTTTTTCTACTATAAAACAGGTAAAAATTATTATTAAAGAATTAGCAACCTAAATCCGTCAATAAAAAGTTGTCTTAGGTTGTTAGATAATAGTATAGATGGTTATGATAAAAAATTCTGTACATTTTTTTGATGCATGAATCTTTTTTTACCATAGCTAGATACCCTGTAAGAGTGACATAAATCAACTTTCTATTAAAGGATTTGAGTTGTACCAATTACCATCTAAAAATGAACAATATGACAAAATATTTTTGAGATAAAAATTGTAAAAAATGCAAGTCCTATACCTATAGGACTTAAGGCTTTTTGCAATTTTTA
>JALQXY010000039.1 GCA_023262945.1 Rickettsiales bacterium
TGCTAAAAATACTTAATGCAAAATCTAATTAATATTAAAAAGCAGCTAATACCAATTCCCAAATAAAAAACATATAAAAACTAAACAATCTGACTTTATCTTTTTGGCTAAAAATTGCAAAAAGCCCTAAGTCCTATAGGTATAGGACTTGCATTTTTTACAATTTTTATCTTAAAAAATATTTTGTAATATGAGTATTTAATTTATGGAAAATGGTATAACTATAAAAGATTTATTATTAATGAAATTAATTTCAAATTTATCCTTGTAAAACTTAATAATAATTACTAACTGATCTTTAGCAGTAATCTTTTTAACCATAAACTAATTAAAATAGTTTATGAGTGTGAAAATTCACAATTAAATTGTCATATAGTTTATATATTACTAAAATTTAGCAATTTATATACCGTGATAATATAAATAAAAGATTTTGGATATATTTCCTTTTTTTCTGCAATTTTTTAACTGATTTAATTTATAAATAATGTCAAAAGTTATAGGAATAGATCTTGGTACTACAAACTCTTGTGTAGCTATTATGGATGGCAAAAATGCCAAAGTTATTGAAAACTCCGAAGGAGCAAGAACGACGCCTTCAATCGTTGGGTTCGCTGGTGAAGAAAAAATCGTCGGCGCTTCCGCTAAAAGACAAGCGGTCACTAATCCTGAAAATACAATTTTCGGTATAAAAAGATTAATAGGTCGTAGATTTGACGATCCTTTGACTGAGAAGGATCAAAAATTAGTGCCTTATAAAATTGTTAAATCATCTAATGGCGATGCTTGGGTAGAGGTTAAGGGTGAAAAATATTCTCCAAGTCAAATTTCGGCTTACACTTTAACTAAAATGAAAGAAACTGCCGAAAGCTATCTTGGTGAAAAAGTTGAAAAAGCTGTAATTACAGTCCCAGCTTATTTTAATGACTCGCAAAGACAAGCTACAAAAGATGCTGGTAAAATTGCTGGTCTTGAAGTTTTAAGAATAATAAATGAGCCAACTGCCGCAGCTTTAGCCTATGGTCTTGAGAAAAAAGAAGGTCAAACCATTGCTGTTTATGATTTAGGTGGTGGTACTTTTGATGTTTCTATTCTTGAAATTGGTGATGGTGTTTTCGAAGTAAAAGCCACTAATGGTGACACTTTTCTAGGTGGAGAAGATTTTGACATGAAAATCCTTGAATACCTAACTTCTGAATTCAAAAAAAATTCTGGAATTGATTTAGCTAAAGATCCTTTAGCCCTTCAAAGATTAAAAGAGGCGGCAGAAAAAGCTAAAATTGAACTCTCTTCTCTTCAAGAAACAGAAATTAATCTTCCTTATATAACAGCAGATGCTTCGGGTCCTAAGCATTTAAATATCAAAATTACTAGATCAAAATTAGAACAACTTGTTGCCGATCTAATAACTAGAACAATAAAACCTTGTGAGAATGCTTTAAAAGATGCAGGGCTTAAAACTTCTGAAATTAACGAAGTTATTTTAGTTGGTGGTATGACTCGTATGCCAAAAGTTGTTGAAACAGTAAAAAATTTCTTTGGTAAAGAGCCTAATAAAGGAGTTAATCCTGACGAGGTTGTAGCTCTAGGTGCTGCTATTCAAGCTGGAGTATTGCAAGGTGACGTTAAAGATGTATTACTTCTTGATGTTACTCCTCTTTCTCTTGGAATCGAAACTGCTGGTGGCGTATTTACCAAATTAATCGAGCGCAATACAACCATACCAACAGATAAAAGTCAGGTTTTTTCGACGGCTGCTGATAATCAAACTGCGGTTACAATTAAAGTATTTCAAGGCGAAAGAGAAATTGCTGTTCATAATAAATTACTTGGAGAGTTCAATCTTGAAGGTATAGCTCCTGCTCCTCGTGGTATGCCGCAAATTGAAGTTAGATTTGATATTGATGCTAATGGCGTAGTTAGTGTCTCTGCTAAAGATAAAAACACTGGTAAAGAGCAACAAATCAAAATACAATCTTCTAGCGGTCTGTCTGAGGAAGAGATTGAAAAAATGGTAAAAGATGCTGAAGCCAATGCTTCTGCTGACAAAGAAAAAAAAGAATATATTGAAGCTAAAAATCAGGCAGAATCAATGATTTATGAGACAGAGAAATCATTAACTGAGCATGGTGATAAGGTTGATAGTGCTACTAAATCTGAAATTGAATCTGAATTACAAAAGCTTAAAGACTTAATTGCTAAAGAAGGTAATAACGCTACCGATCTAAAAACAGCTTGTGATAGTCTTATGCAAAAATCAATGAAACTTGGAGAAGCCATATATAAAGAAAAGCAACAACAAGAAACTTCTTCTTCAGATGATAATTCTAGTAATGATTCTTCAGACAATTCAACAGATGAAAAAATAGTTGATGGTGAATTTGAAGAAGTAAAAGAAGAAAATAGTGATAAAAAGAAATCAAATTAGAATTGTTTCTCTGATATCTAATAATGATGATTTAAGCGATTTAAAAATCGCTTAAATCATCTATTGTACCATTTTTTAAGACCACCCCCTTGCAATTAATTTATTTTATTTGCAGCAGTACTAAATAAAATCTTTAAAAGTTTTAAAAAAATTAAAATTCTAACTTCATTTTTTGGCTAAAAATGATTGCCGATTTGATGAATTTAATAACTAATTAAAGTTATTAAAATTAATCAATGCCGATTTGATGGAATTGATTATTAATCAATTAATCCAATCAAATCTCCCTCAGTCGCATGGATATAAAGCCCCATTTTTTAAAAATTTTTATCTCAAAAATATTTTGTTATAATTTTATTTAAAGATGGGGTTTAGCATTGCTACAAATAAAATAAATTAACTGTAAGTAAAATTACCAAAATTGTTGATTTGCACGAGTCTTTTATATATTTTCTTGTATCAAGGCTAAGGCTGAAATTGTTGCTGTATCGGCTCTTAAAATTCTTTTACCAAGAGAAATTGAATATAAATTTTTAATGGCGCGCATCGTAAGAAACTCTTCTTCGCTGAAACCTCCTTCTGGACCAATGATAATTATAATTTCTTTATTTTTAAGATTTAATCCAAATAAATCTTTACTAACTTTGTTAACCTTTTTGGATTCATCACATAAAATATAGATTTTATTTTCATTATTTTGCCTCCATAGATCGTTTAATTTGACGATATTTTGCAAATAAGGCATATCATTACGTCCGCATTGTTCGCAAGCCTCTTTAATATTAGCTAAAAATCTTTCTTGATTGATTTTTTTAACAATTGTGTGCTGAGTGATTATTGGACAAAAGTTAACCACTCCCATTTCACAAGATTTTGCTGCTACAAAGTCAATACGAACATTCTTTACTGGAGCGAAAGCTAAGGTGATTTTGGGCAAAATTTCTAATTCAGCAATTTTTTTTGTAAGACAAATTTGTAAATCTTTTTTGTTTATTGTTACAATCTCTCCGATAAATTCTCCATCAATTCCATTAAAAACACAAATAGTATCATTGATTTTTTTTCGCATGACTTTAATCAAGTAACTAAAATCTTTACCATCAACGGTAATTAGGTCGTTAGCTTTAATTTTATTTTGCTTAAGATATAATCTGATTTTTGTCATTTATGTTAATTTATATTTTTTTTGTCACGCTAGCATTAGCTATAATATTAAAAAATAAAATAAAATCTCGGCGCTTAAAAGATAACAAGCAAAGAACCTTTAACTCCTTGGCAAAGCATTATGGTTATTGTTTTGTTTTGTGGTCTTTTTTTGCTTTGATAGCAATCAATCTAACTCCATTAAGCGGAATTGTTAAATATTTAGCAATAATTATCTTTTTTGCTTTTAACTTTTGGATTTTAAATTATTTACATAACAAAAATTTTAATGCTAAAAAGCATATCGAAAATTCAGGAGAGCTTGTTTTGTCAATTACCGCAGGTATTGGAATATTGATCACAATAATTATTACTGCCTCTATATTATTTGAAGCTTTGCGATTTTTTCAAAAAATACCAGTTGCAAACTTTCTTTTTGGCCTGGAATGGAATCCGCAAATATCTATTTACAAGGAGCAAACAACTGGCAAGGGCGCCTTTGGCTTCATCCCTGTTCTCTTGGGTACTTTGTTAATAACAGTTATCGCCATGTCTATCGCTATACCTTTAGGGATTATGGGTGCTATCTATTTATGTTTATACGCTAAAAATAATGTGAGAGATGCTGTAAAACCAATCTTGGAAATTCTTGCTGGCGTACCAACTGTTGTGTATGGATATTTTGCCGTTACAACTATTGGACCTTTTTTTAAAAATTCATTTTCTCTTATTGGCGTTAATATCGCTGGAGAAAGCGCTTTAACTGCTGGATTTGTAATGGGAATAATGATAATTCCTTTTATTTTATCGCTTACCGATGACGCCTTAAAGGCAGTACCGCAATCTCTGCAAGATGGCGCCTTGGCCATGGGCAGCACAAAATCTGAAATGATAAAAAAAGTTGCCTTGCCCGCCGCCACTCCCAGCATTGTTGGTGCTGTAATTTTAGCAATATCTAGAGCTATTGGCGAAACAATGATCGTGGTTATGGCAGCTGGACTCATAGCTAATCTTACAATCAATCCTTTAAATTCAGTAACTACCGCAACAGCTCAAATAGTAACTTTGCTAGTAGGAGATCAAGAATTTGATTCACCAAAAACCTTAGCCGCCTTCGCTTTGGCACTAACTCTTTTTGTAATAACTTTTATCTTTAATATTGTTGCCTTATCAGTAATTAAGAATTATAAAAAGAAATATGGCTAATTTAAAATTTTTATCATGACTACAAAAAACCCCTCAAAACAATATATGCCGGCACATATTGCCAACTTCTTCCTATGGAAAGCCGACGAAGAAGATATCAACAACATAACCTTGCTCAAGCTTATTAAGCTTGTTTATTTTGCTTATGGCTGGTATTTGGCGGTTTACGATAAGAAATTATTTAACGAAAAAATAGAAGCCTGGCGCTATGGGCCAGTCATTCCGTCAATTTATCATGAATTTAAAGAATTTGGCAATTCTCCAGTATGTCGTTATGCAGTTGAGTTTATACCCGAAACCGGAGAATTTGATTATCCGATAATAGATAAAAAAGATGAGCAAACAATTCAGCTGCTGGAAGCTGTATGGAACGTTTACAAAAATCGTAGTGCTGTTGATTTAAGTAGAATTACTCACGATTTTGACAGCCCTTGGTCTCATGCTTATAGCCAAGGCAAAAACCAAGAAATAAAAGATAGCGACATAAAAAAAAGGGCTAAAGACGCTATCTTAAAATATAAAGATCTCACTAATTCGTAAATAATGATTAAAAAAGAGCAAGTACAACAAATCATAGCTGAACTAAGCAAGTGCTCTCAAGATTCTGGTAGCAGAAAAAATGTTGATAGAATGCCTTTAAATCAACTAGATCGCCCTAAAGTTCCTGATGTTCACGAGTTGCAAAAACGTAATGAAGATTTAAGAAGAAGAAAAATAGAAAATGATATAAGCGAAAATGAGTTAGCGCTTAAAAAGGGTATTTATTGCTGGGTAAAATGGGTAGTTACTATATATCTATCTTTTGTTGCGGTAATGATTATGTCCTTAATTATTGGACTTGGAAGCTTGAGTGATAATGTAATAATTGCACTACTTACAACTACCACTATTAACATTTTAGGCCTTCCTTATATGATAATTAAATCATTATTTCCTTCTAATAGCAAAGAAAAACAGCTTCTTCGTAATGAATAAAACTAAAATTAGAAATCTAAAACAAAGAAAAAAACAAGAAAAAAGATTTAAATTTTTTGGTCTTTTTGCTATAATTGTTGCTATGACCTTTTTGATTATTTTGCTAAGCACCATAATTAAAAAAGGATATAACGGCTTTTATTATAGCAGCATCGCTTTAGAAATTGATTTAAGCAAAGAAAAGGAGATCGACAAAATAGATCATCGTCAAATTATTAAAAAATCATTACGAAGCAAATTTCCTCAAGCTCAAGAAATAAGTGAAATTAACTCGCTATATCAACTAATTAGTAAAATTAGTAATATTGAACTTAAGCAAGAAATAGCCGATAATCAGCATTTTCTTGGCAAAAAATCAATTATTTACTTAAGAGGTTCGTCAAAAGCTGACATGTTTTTTAAATATAATAATCAATCAACATTAAATAAAAATCAAAAAGAATGGCTCAATCAAATTAAAATCGAGCAATCCTATAAGATAAATTTTAATTGGAGTTTTTTTGATATAGCAGATTCTCGTGAAGCAGAAATTGCTGGCATTGGAGCTGGCTTAATAGGCTCTTTTCTGACTATGCTAATTTTTCTAATTTTAGCATTTCCAATAGCCATCATGTGTGCCTTTTATCTTGAAGAGTTTGCTCCAAAAAATAATTTAACCGATATAATAGAGATTAGCATCAATAATTTAGCTGCAATTCCTTCAATTATCTACGGCCTTCTTGGCTTAACTATTTATTTACAAGTCATACACCTGCCAAGATCATCATCCCTTGTTGGTGGCATGACTTTATTTATGCTGGTATTACCAATTATTATAATTGCTACTCGCAACACAATTCGCTCAATTCCGCAATCAATTCGCGATGGCGCTTTGGCACTTGGCGCCTCTAAAATGCAAACAACCCTACATCACTTACTACCTTTGTCAATGCCCGGAATTATGACCGGCACTATATTAGCCATTTCTCGCGCCCTAGGAGAAACAGCGCCTCTTTTGATGATTGGTATGGTAGCCTTTATTGCTGATACGCCAAGAAATTTCCTTGATCCAACAACCGTTCTGCCAGTGCAGATATATCTTTGGTCAGATTCTCCTGAAATGGGATTTGCTGAAAAAACATCAGCAGCAATACTAATATTGCTAATATTTTTAACATTATTCAACTTATCAGCTATCATAATTCGTAAAAAATTTGAAAGAAAATGGTAAAACTTGTTGGTATTCTCAATATTACTCCCGACTCTTTTAGCGATGGTGGCAAATATTTTGACACCAGTAAAGCCTTGTATCATACCAAAGAATTGCTAAAAGATGGCGCTGATATTATAGATATTGGCGCCGAATCAACTCGCCCCAACGCTAAAATCCTTTCTGATAAAGAGGAATGGAGTCGCCTAAAAAACACTTTACCGCAAATTATTTGTGAAATTAAGAATTTTAATCAGCAAAATTCTAGGAATGTCAAAATCAGTATAGATTCTTATCATTTTAACACCATAAAGCGTGCCTATGAACTAGGAATCGACATAATTAATGATGTTAGCGGACTTGTTAATGAAGATGTTATAAAATTTATTGCCCAAAATAAAATCACCACTATTTTAATGCATAATCTGGCAATTCATTCAAATCCAAATTTAATAGTAAATCAACATCTTAATATAAATCATCAAATTATCAAATGGGGGCGCAAAAAAATTAAAATATTAAATGAATATGGCGTAAACAAGCAGCAATTAATATTTGACCCTGGAATTGGATTTAGTAAAAACGCTACACAATCAATTCAAATTCTAAAAAACATCAATTACTACAGAATTCTTGAACTGCCATTATATATCGGACACTCAATGAAAAGCTTTTTAAATAGCATAGATTTAGAGGGTGATTTAAAAACAAAAACCTTGACGGTGTCGAAATTTTTAATTAACAAAGTTGATTATCTAAGAGTTCATGATGTCGCTTCTCACAAAGAAATTATGCCATTTTCTAATTTTAAAATTGCCAATCTTTAACTTTTTCGCTTAAAGATGAGAAATGATATTTAAGCTACCTTTTTAAAGCTTTATTGTTATAAATGCATAATAGACTACCCGATAATCTAAGGGTAAATTGAGTTGATATTGCAGGCACTACGACATATTTATCGCGCACTATGTAATTCATAGGCTGCTCCGTTCCTCCTGGGCTTACTATGCTTATATTTGGAATTATTTTATTATCATTAGCAAACTGAAAATATGTCTCTCTTTCATTATCATAAACCTTTATTGGTGCAATATTATCAGCCCTTCCAGCAACACTATAATCAAAATTAAGGCTAGATTTATCGGGATTTCTGGTTAAAATTTTGGGCAAATTATCATCGACTCGAGCCTTTGGGTAAGGGGTTTGGATATTATCAACTGGAGCTTCGGGCAAATTAGGTATAGGTAAAGGTATCCGCTCTTGAAGGGGGTTAGCTGCAATATTTGGCACTGCAAGCTGCGGCGGCAAAGGCAAAGGCTGACCAATTTGTGGATAAAAGAAGCGCACGGTATAAACTAGGCTTTCATCAGCCTTGCCGCTAAATTCATCTGATCTTATGTCAAAATGATAAGTTCTTTTATTGGTAATTATTGTCATATTGGTATGAGCTGCAATTTCTAGCGGTCTAACGAACAACCTCTTTCCCGCAGGTGTAAGACGCCACGCAAAAGCTTCACCAATCGAAATCATCTCAATTTCTTCATCTTCAGAAAATTCTATGAAGGATTGATAATTATAGTAAAATTTTAATTCATAAACTTCGTTAGGATTATAAACTAAAGTTCTTATTCTTGAATCGGTAGTAATAGGAACTTGAGCGTTAACAGCGGTTGCTAAAAGTGTAAAACAAAAAAATATTACTGCACAAACCCTACTTAACCAAAAAAACATTTATTTTTCTTAAACTTTTCAAATCAAAATAGTAACATTGATTAAATCTAAATTCGTCATAGAAAATTACTTTATTTCATCATAACTATCTATCTGATTTAATAACCTAAATCAACTTTCTATTGTCGGATTTGGGTTAAATTTGCCAATTCAAATGAATTATCTTACTCAAAGATAAAATCAACATAACTTATTATAGATTAATTTTATATAATTTACAATTCACATTTCACAGCCACTTTAAAATATTTTGATTTTAAAAAACAAAAAATAAAAATATTCTCAATTAAAAAAGTGCTAATAGCTAAAAATTTCTTCCTCAATTAACAATTTACTAACCTGAAATCCAAGGGGGTTAACCATTCTTTCTTCCATTGTTAAGCTAATATTTGGAGCAAAATAAAAGGTCATGGTTACAATCTCGTCCTTTTTGATTATGGGTGAATTTTCATTAACTTTAATTGATCTTAATATCCGAAGGCGCAAATTTGAAGAATCAATATATCTCATTGATTTGATTCTAACATCTATCTTGCCACCAACGCCAAGCTGTCTTGGATTGATTCTACTCTTAAAATCGGCATAAACCTTAGGAACGGAAAATAAACGAACCTCTTCCACATTATCCTTATATGTTCTTGGATCATAGGCTAAGGCGGCATCTAGAAATTTTTGTATAAAATATCTTTTAACTGCATCATTACCTGTAAATCTTGTAGCGGTTTCATTGTCAACAATAGTGGCTACGCCAGTTTTTTGCTCAAGCTCAATTACATAAGGATCCAGCGATTTTGAAGCGATAATTTTTTTAACAAAAAGAACTGCCACAGAAACTGAGATAATGGAGCATGCTGTTAAAATAAGAAGTATATTTCTTTGTACAACAACAATCTGATAGCGATTAGAATACCAACTTCTAACCTGAACTTTAGGTTCTTTTTTGTTCTTTTTTTTAAAAGTTGCCATCTATAGTAAACAAAAATTTCAGAGATTAATAAATTTATACCTAGCTTCTCTTTGGTAATGCCATTTCTCACTTTTTTAATCTTTAACAATTTTAAAGATGCAGTTTGGCGTTGCGCCTTTTTAAAAATAAACTTTTGCACACAGCGCTAGCTCGCTATTTTAAAAGAGAGAGCTTCGAAGCTAAAATAACAACATAATAATTCAATAAATAATACCGATTTAAATTAAATTTTAGAATAATGCCAATTCCCATCTAAAAATGAAAAATATAAAGTTAGAATTTTAATTTTTTTTAAAACTTTTAATAGATTAGATTTACTATTGCTACAAATATAAATAAATTAATTGTAAGTAAAATTACCAAAATTCGTTAATTTACAAGGATCCTAGTGTGTCGTTGTTTTTTAAGATCATGTTTTGCAATAATCGGGCTTGCTTTTTACGGCACAGAAAATAACCTACTAATATAGTAGGATAATAACAAAGTTTTATCTTTTTATCTTTAACCTTATCTTTAGATTTATGATTTTAACTTCTAAAGGCAGATATGCGGTCATTGCCGTTGTTGATATATCGAATCAACCAATCAACAAGCCTATAACGCTTGCCATGATTGCTAAAAAAAATAATATATCAATATCATATTTAGAGCAAATATTTATTAAGCTTAAAAAAAGCAATATCGTTAAAGCAATTCGTGGCCCAGGAGGTGGCTATGTTTTGGGTAGAAATGGATCAGACATTAATATAGCTGATATTATGAAAGCAATCGATGAGCCAATAAAAATTACCAATTGCCAAGGAAAAAAGAATTGTGGCAAAGATTTAAGCCAATGCCGAACTCATCATTTGTGGCATGGTCTCGAAAAGAAGATATATCAATATCTAGAATCAATTTCAGTACCTGATATATGTCGTTAATATATTTTGACAACAATTCAACAATGAAAGCTTATCCTCAAGCGATTGAGGCGTTTAATATGGCTGCAAATGAGTCACTAAACAATTTATCGATTCATCAATTAGGGCGCAAAGCAGAAAATATTGTAGAAAATGCTCGCCAAGAAATTAGTCACTTTTTAAATGCCAATAACTTTGAAGTTATTTTTACTAGCAGCGCTACCGAAGCTTCTAATATGGCGATTTTTGGCCTTAATGTTAAATCTATAATTATTTCAAAAATCGAGCATGCAGCTCTTTATAATTGCCGCCCCTTTGGCAAGAATATTTTAGAGTTTGGTGTTGATAAAAATGGCGTTTTTGATTTAGTTGAACTACAAAATATAATTAATCGCCAAGAAAATGGTAATTTTTTAGTGGTTGCAATGCTTGCCAATAACGAAACTGGTACAATTCAACCAGTCAAAGAAATTGCAAAAATGGTTCATCAAAAAGGCGGCTTGATATTATGCGATATAGTGCAAGCAATTGGCAAAATTGAAGTTGATTTAGAAGATTTAAATATTGATTTAGCAACTATTTCATCTCATAAAATTGGTGGATTACAAGGAGTTGGAGCTTTATTACTCAAGAAAGGAATAGAAGTAAAGCCTTTTATTTTTGGTGGAGGACAGGAAAGAAATAAAAGAGCAGGAACGGTTAACGTGTCAGGAGTGGCGGCTTTTGGCGCTGCGTGCAAAATTAAAAAAACCAAGAATGATTCAATGAATTATTACTATGATAAAGTTAAAGAATTGCGTGACTATCTTGAATATCAAATCACTAGAATTGCCAATGATGATGTAGTTATTTTTGGAAAAAAATCTTTAAGGCTTCCAAATACTTCATTTTTTGCTACTAATAATTGCTTAACTCAAACACAAATTATACAATTTGATCTAAACAATATATGCGTAAGCGGTGGCGCTACTTGCTCATCGGGCTCTTTAAAAGAATCAAGAGTTTTAAAGGCGATGAAAATTAATAACAATATCGCTGGCTGCGCTATTAGAATTAGCTTAAGAGAAGATAATTCCTTAGAAGAGATCGATCAGTTTATTGATATTTGGCAAAAAATTTACAAAAAACAAAATTTAAAATAATTATGAAATTACCAATTTACATGGATTATCAATCAACAACGCCAATTGACCCAAGAGTGATTGAAGTTATGCATAAATCTATGATTGATGATTTTGGTAACCCCCACTCTCGAACTCATTCATACGGATGGACGGCTGAAGAGAAGGTTGAAATTGCTCGTCGCCAAATTGCTGATGTTATCAAAGCAGATCCTAAGGAAATATTTTTTACTTCTGGCGCTACCGAATCAAACAATATTTCCCTTAAAGGGGTGGCTCGTTTTTATGGTAAAAGCGGCAAAAACCATATAATAACCCTAATAACAGAGCATAAATGCGTTATAAACTCAGCTCGCGATCTTGAGCAAGAAGGTTTTAAGGTTACATTTTTATCGGTTAACCAAGACGGAACTGTTGATTTGAATAAATTAAAAGATGCCATTAGCGCAGAAACTTGCTTAGTATCTATAATGGCTGTTAATAACGAAATCGGCACAATTCAACCCTTAAAAGAAATTGGCCAAATTTGTCGTGATAAGGGAGTGTTTTTTCATAGTGATGCGGCGCAAGCCTTTGGCAAAGTGGCTCTAGATGTTAATGATATGAATATTGATTTAATGAGCATTTCTGGTCACAAGATTTACGGACCAAAGGGTATAGGGGCAATTTATATTCGTCGTAGGCCAAGAGTTAGGATAAAATCTATAATTAGTGGCGGCGGACAAGAAAGAGGGATTAGATCTGGCACGGTGCCAACTTTTTTAGCCGTTGGTTTTGGAGAGGCTGCGCGTATTGCCAATCAAGAAATGAAAAAAGATCTTGATCATGTTAAAAAACTAGCAACTAAGTTTTATCAATCAATTATGAGCGAAGGTCATATTTATTTAAATGGACCAGAAATTAATGATAGCACTAGACGCTATCCAGGTAATTTAAATTTATCTTTTGCGGGAATTGAGGGGGAATCTATGATTATGGCCATCAAAGATTTGGCTGTTTCTTCTGGATCAGCCTGCACTTCAGCATCTTTGGAGTCATCTTATGTATTACACGCTTTAGGCGTTGATGATGAATTGTCTCACACATCAATTCGTTTTGGTATTGGACGCTTCACGAATGAAGAAGAAATTGATTATGCGATCAATCTAGTAAAATCCAAAATACACAAATTAAGAGAATTGAGTCCTTTATGGGAAATGATGCAAGAAGGAATTGATTTAAAGTCAATAAACTGGCAATCGCATTAAAAAGTTCTAAATATTAAAAATATTAATTTTAACCTAAATTTTAAAAAATGGCATATTCAAAAAAACTCTTAGATCACTATGAAAACCCTAAAAATGTTGGCTCTTTTTCCAAAGAGGAAGAAAATGTTGGCACTGGATTGGTTGGCGCTCCGGCTTGTGGCGATGTTATGAAGTTGCAAATTAAAGTTTCAGAAGATGGCACAATTGAAGATGCTAAATTTAAAACTTTTGGCTGCGGTTCGGCAATTGCCTCTAGCTCTTTGGCGACTGAGTGGATCAAGGGACAAAATATTGAAGAAGCAATAAAAATATCAAACAAACAGATTGCTGAGGAGCTTTCATTGCCGCCAGTTAAAATTCATTGCTCTTTGTTAGCAGAAGAGGCCATTAAATCAGCTGTGGAAGATTACAAATCAAAAAAATCTCTCAATAAAAATAATTGATTGTAGATGAAATTTTCAGAGTCAGGAAATCCAATTGTTGATTATTTAACTATTTCAGATGAAGCATTGATTCAAATCAGAAATTTGTTAAAAAGCAGAAATGAACCATGCGAAGGAATTAGAATCGCAGTTAGAACCAGAGGCTGCTCTGGTTTGAGCTATAATATCGAATACGCTATAAAAGATAAAAATATTACTAAATTTGACGATATAGTTATTAAGGATAATATAAATATTTATATTGATCCCAAAATTTCTATGTTTTTAATCGGCAGCGAAATGATCTATAAAGAAGATGATCTTGAATCGGGCTTTGATTTTGCTAATCCTAACGAAAAAGGTCGCTGCGGATGCGGAGAAAGTTTTAAAGTTTAGAATGGTTAATTTTTTTGCAATATTCAATTTAAAAGAGTGTTTTAATATAGATAAGGCATTATTAGACACAATTTATTTTGATTTTCAAAATAAATTTCATCCAGATAAAGCCTCGGCGCAAGATATTAAAAAATCTATAAATATCAACGAAGGTTATGCGATATTAAGTGATGATTTTCTAAGAGCTTGCCATTTATTAGCTCTTAAAGATGTTGATATTTTAAAAGATGATAAATCGATTAAAGTTGAGCAAAATACCTTATTAGAAATTTTAGAATTACAAGAGCAAATTGCGATTGAAAGTGATATTAAAAATATAAATGATATGGTTACCAAAATTACAAAAAACATCAATCATTTAATTTTACAATCAATCGTCATGATGGATAATTCAAGCTACAAAGAGGCAGCGCAAATATTAGTCAAGGCCAAGTATTTTAAAAAATGTATTGCCGACCTTAAGACAAAAAAGAAAAATCTAAAAAATGCCAATTAAAATTGAAGAGCCGCAACAAATTATTGATAAAAAACAGCAAGAGTTTGTGGTTGGTATTGATTTTGGCACCACTAATTCTCTGGTATCTGTTGTCTTAAATAATCAAATCAAATTTTTAAGAGATGATTTTGATAAAGATATAATTCCATCAATAGTTAGCTTTGAAGAAGATGGCAAAATCAATGTTGGTAAATTCGATAAAAATGCAATTAATATTTCTTCAATAAAGCGCCTCATGGGAAAGTCTTATGAAGACGCAAAAAATTTGGGTTACGATTTAAATTTATCACAGAAAAATGGCTTAACTATTGCAGTTAACAATAAAAATTATCGCCCAGAAGAGGTGGCTAGCAAGATTTTAAGATATCTTAAAAATTTAGCCCAAAACGCTCTAAAAAAAGAAATCAACAAATGCGTTTTAACTGTTCCTGCTTATTTTGATGAGGCAGCTAAAAACGCCACCAAGCATGCGGCCTTGCTTGCTGGGTTAGAGGTTATTCGATTGGTTAATGAGCCAACTGCTGCAGCTTTTGCTTACGGTCTTGATAACAAGGCGGAAGGGCTATATTTGGTTTATGATTTAGGGGGCGGCACTTTCGATGTCTCGTTACTAAAAATGAGACAGGGCGTTTTTCAGGTCTTAGGAGTATCTGGTGATAATGAGCTTGGAGGTGATGATTTTGATAGAGAAATTATAAAAAAATTCCCTCAATTAACTAAAAACGAAGCTAAAGAAATAAAAGAAAAATTATCAAATGAAGACTTTGTAAAAATTGATAACTACAATTTTTCAAGACAAGAATTCAATTCGCTAATTGAAGATAAAATTGCCAAAACAATAAGCTTGGCTTGCGACCTAATCGACGATCTCGATGTTGATAAAGATGATATTATGGGCATAATTCTAGTTGGCGGCTCAACTCGCACTAAGTTAATTCAAGAAAAATTAGCAGAAGTTTTTTTAGCTGACAAGATTTTAACAAATCTTGACCCAGATCGCGTTGTTGCCATGGGCGCTGCATGGCAAGCCTACAACTTATCAGGACGCGGCGACAATCTTTTGCTTGATGTGGTGCCATTGTCTCTAGGAATAGAAATGATGGGTGGCATTGTTGATAAAATAATTACCCGAAATACAGCAACTCCGTGCGCTTACGCTAAAGAATTTACAACTTATGCCGACAATCAAACGGGCATGCAATTTCATATCGTTCAAGGAGAGAGGGAATTGGCTGTTAATTGTCGCTCATTAGCTAATTTTGAAATCAAAGATATTCCAGCAATGAAAGCTGGTTTGGCTAAAATATTAGTAACTTTTAGAGTTGATGCTGATGGCTTGCTTACGGTTAATGCTGAAGAAAAAAATAGCGGACAAAGAAAAGAAGTGACGATTAAACCAACTTATTCTCTTAGTGATTCTGTTATTAAAAATATGCTTCTTGATTCTTTGAAAAATTCAAAATCTGATATCGAGCAAAGATTATTGATTGAGGCTATAAATTCAGCTAAAAAAGATATTGCTATTGTTAAAAAAGATTTAGAAGAGACGCCTGACATTGTTGATCTTGATGAAAAAAAGATAATTATGCAAAAAATGCAAAAATTGGAGCAAGAAATAAATATTTCAAATAATAAAATAGCAATAGAAGCTGCCACTAAATCATTTCATAAGGCCACTGAGAATATGATATTACAAAAAGTAAATAGAGTACTAAATGTCAAAATCTCTGGTCAAAATATTGATGAAATATAGCGCTGTTAAAATCCTTTTACGCCATTTTCATAAATTAAATTCTTAATTTTTGAAGAATTTTTAGGCATTTTTATCCTTTAAATTTTAGCGTATCAAGATTATGTCTATTTAGGAAATCAAAATAACGACACAAATGCCGCAGAAAGCTTTATCTTTCTGCGTCATTTGACAGATTTGGGTTAAAGATAGTATTTGACATAATACCAATTCCCACCTAAAAAAATATATATAAAAACTAAACAATCTGACTTTATCTTTTTGGCTAAAAATTGCAAAAAGCCTTAAGTCCTATAGTTATAGGACTTGCATTTTTTACAATTTTTAGATGGGAATTGGTATAATTTGTACTAGACAAGAAAATAAATTAAATTTATAATTAACTAGATTGGATAATTTTAATTAATTTTATAATGGCTGGGTAGCAAAGTGGTAATGCAGAGGCCTGCAAAGCCTTTATCGCCGGTTCGATTCCGGCCCCGGCCTCCATTTTAATATCAATATTGCTTCAAAATTCTGGTTAAGCCCAGCTATTTTGTTCTCTTTTTTATTCTTGGCTGCCTAAGGTAAGATATATCAATATCGTCTATTAGCTTGCCTTCTCTATTTTTGACTATTGCCAATTTCGAAATATCAAAAGCTTCAATCTCATCTATTTCGCTCTCGAAGTAGCTCTTAAATAATTTTTTATTAATAATCTTCTCTTTAGCTGATCCGCAGATAATAGGACTTGGTAATTGATTATTTTCAATAATAAAGTCATCTAAATCATCTATATGATAAGATTTTGGTGGCTTTATCACAGAAATTTTACCATTTTCTAATTTATAGATAGCAAGATAATATTCTATTTGAGTTCCCTTCATTGCTATTATTAGATTGCCGCTATATTTTTGAGAATTTTTGTAGGCCAAAACTTCACAGCCATCCAGATTTGCTACAGGAATATCTAGAGATAATTTAATTACTTTAGCAGTCACTAACGATATTCTTGATGCAGTAAAGCTACCCGGAGTTGTTATGGTAGCTACAAGATCAAGATCCTGATACCAAATATTAGCCTGATTTAACACTTCTTCTATGGCAACAATTAAAAGCTCCGAGTGTTTTGATGATTCATCTATGGTTGTTTTTGCTAATATTTCGTCATCCTGAATGATTGCTATAGATATATTTTCTGATAATGTGTTAAATGCTAATGTTATCATTAAAAGCGATATATTAATCCAATTGTTGTTTTTCTTGATACTTGATTTACAATGTTTTCCTTAGAATCATCTTCGTATCTTCTTTGGTCAAATTCGTGAGATAATTGCAAGGAAGTTTTTGAATTCAGATCATAAATTAATTTTGAACTTAATTCATTATCCATTGATTTGTAATCAATAAATAAAAATCCCCTTTGTACAAATTTAAGTTTATCTGTTAAGTCTATATTAACGCGAAATGACGGTATAACATTAACATTTTTTTGATCATAATTTTTAACATCACGATACCCGATGCTCAAATCAAATTCTAAATTTTGATCAAAAAAGAATCGACCTAACCCAATAGCGCTTCTTACGTCATAATAATATTTAGACATATCGTCATATTGAGTATTATTATAAAAGGCTATATAATTATTTTGCTCCATAATACGCTCCTTATGGGATATAGTCAATTCATAAAATTCAGAATACTTGGTCGGCTCATCTCTAGAAATTTTAACCTGAATTTTATATTTTGATGAGTGATCAAATCGGGTATAAATAATTCTTGAGTTGCTTTGATATTTGTAGCGCGCAGATAGATTGTAATCATAAGAGTTATAATCAGAATCATAATATCCTGATAAGGATATATATTGATTGATACGATTGCTGCGTTCGAATTTACGGGATTTTTCAGTGGCTATTACTTTACGATCGCTTGCGGTCTCTAACACCAAAGCAAAACAGTTTTTTGAAAAAGAATATATAGAAAAAAAGCATAACAAAAAGAGGCGTGGCTTCATGTGGCAAAATTTAAAATAAAACAGTAAAAGAACTCTGCAAATCAATCAATTATTTTTTAAATTTTAGCGTATCAAGGTACGTGATCTAAAAAAATAAAAAAACGACTCAAATAACGCAGAAAGCTTTAGCTTTCGAGCAATTTGCAACTTACCTACAAATAAAATAAATTAATTGTAAGTAAAATTACCAAAATTCGTTGGTTGCGGGAGCCTTGTAAGTATAAAGATCAAATCTAGAACTCCTTCAGCATTAATAGCGGGGGGATTATTTTTCTAGATAGCTTTCTATTTTATTGCTAGAACTTGGAAGCTCAAGCTCTTCTGCACTTTCAAACATCCAGCTCGATTGATCCTTAACTATAGTGCAATACTTAACTCCGGCCAAAAAAGATGCCAAAAGCAGTGCTATTATTGATATTATGGAAGCTATAGATGGCATTATAATATATTGCGATTCATATCTATAATAATCTTTAGAGGATTAAAGTATTTTGTCAAAGCTTAATTAATAACAATCCCCACCTAGAAAACTTTTTAGATGGGAATTAGTATTATACCAAATTTCATCTTTAAAGCATTTAAAAATAAACGACGCCGATTAATTGTTGTACAGGATGGTACAAATTTCATCCGTTTACCTTACTACACCATGACTTTTGAATGCGCCCCAAACACCACCAGAAGACCTAGAGTGAACCATACTTGAGTGTGAGATCATATA
>JALQXY010000151.1 GCA_023262945.1 Rickettsiales bacterium
CAGGAGACAATGTCAAATTAACAGTTGAGTTAATATGCCCTATAGCTATGGAAGAAGGTCTAAGATTTGCCATTCGTGAGGGTGGTAGAACAGTAGGTGCAGGAGTAGTAAGTAAAGTTTTGGCATAACTTTTTATTTTGCTTGGCATTCAATATATTATTATTTAATTTAGGAGCGTAGCTCAATTGGTAGAGTAGCGGTCTCCAAAACCGTTGGTTGGGGGTTCGACTCCTCTCGCTCCTGCCAAGTTTAGGTAAGTAACTTTTTTAGTGAAATAAATGCTAAAATTTTTTAATGAAGTTGTTGAAGAAGCTAAAAAGCTTGAGTTTCCTAAAAAAAAGGAAGTTTACATAACAACTGTCATCATAATGATTTCTGTTATAATATCTTCTCTTTTTATACTATTTGCTGATTTTGTTATATCAAAAATCATAACACTAATATTTGGATTGTAGAGATTTATATAAATAAAAATAGTTTAGTTTTTTAGTTGATTTTAGATAAATTTATGACTTGTCAATTTATTATCATAGTATACTAAAAATAATTAACTTTTAGGTAAAATTAACAAACTAAACCCTAAATAGACATCTTTTTTTTAAAAGGCTCTAAAAGCTTAATTTTAATCGTGTTTACTTGAATAAATTAATTTTACAGATAAAAATAAATAAAAATGGCAAAAGAATATAAATGGTATATATTAAATGTAGTCGCTGGTCAGGAAAATAAAGTTTTATCCGAGATTAAATCAGCTATGATTAGAGGTATAACAAAAGATTTTGTAAAAGATGCTATAGTTCCTTCAAAAACAGTAATAAAAATCAAAAGAGGTCAGAAAAAAGAAGAGATACAAAAACTCTTTCCAGGTTATGTTTTTGTTAACTCTAATTTAGAAGGGGATACATATAATGTACTAAGATCTATTCCAAAGGTCTCTGGTTTTTTGGGTGGCAAAAATAATCCAGAACCAGTTTCTGAAGATAAAATTAATAAAATATTGCAATCTATAGAAGATCAGATACAAAAAGAGAATAATGCTATATTTGAAATTGGTGATTCAGTTAAAATTAACGAAGGACCATTTGAAACATTCACCGCTGTTGTAGAAAAATTTGATCAAGAAAAGAAAAAGATAAAAGTCTCAGTTTCTATTTTTGGTAGAGCTACAGACATTGAACTTGATATAAATCAAGTTGAAAAAATATCTTGATACTTTGTATCAACTTATTTTTTTAAAAGAAAAGTATTTGCAATATAAATTATTGTAATTTACAATCCTTGACCTTTGTTTTGGATATTTATAGAGTTAACTAAAAATAGTTTTTATTTTAATGGCAAGTAAAGAAGTAGCAGGTCTAATAAAATTACAAGTCCCAGTGGGAAAAGCTAATCCAGCACCTCCTATAGGTCCTGCCTTAGGTCAGAAAGGCCTCAATATTATGGAGTTTTGTAAGCAATTTAATGCTTTAAAATTTGATTTTCCTTCAGGAACTCCAATACCTGTAGTTATTACCGCTTATAAAGATAAAAGTTTTGATATTCAAACAAAACTACCTCCGGTATCATACCTAATTATGCAAGAGCTTAATATAAAAAAGGGTTCTGGTGCCCCAGGTAAAAATTCTGCTGGAAAAATAAGCTTATCGCAAATTGAAAATGTTGCTAAAAAAAAGATAGCAGATATGAATGCTAGTAGCATTACTTCTTGTATTGAAATGGTTAAAGGTTCAGCTATTTCAATGGGTTTAGATATTATTGATGGATAACCAATGACTGTAAAAAAAAATAAAGCTAATAAAAATAAAAAATTAGAACGCCTTACGTGTATTTCTATGATAGAGGCTATAGATAATGTAAAAGCTAACGCTTCTAAAAGTGCTAGAAAATTTACTGAATCTGTTGAAATAGCTGTGATGCTTGGTATTGATTCAAAGCAATCTAGTCAAAATATCAAAAGCTCCATAGTTCTGCCAAACGGCACAGGAAAGCAGGTTAAAGTTGTTGTAATCACTCCTGACGAATCGCTGCAGCAGGCGTCAAAGAAAGCAGGCGCTATTTTGGTTGGCTTTGAAGATTTAATATCAAAAATTGAAGACGGGTTTACTGAATTTGATAATTGTATTGCGACTCCAGATGCGATGCAGAAATTATCAAAAGCTGCCAAGAAATTGGGTCCTAGAGGCTTAATGCCGAGTCCAAAAAATGGTACAGTTACTACTGATGTTGTAAAAGCCGTTCAGGATTGCTTAAAAGGTAAAGTAAATTTTAAGAACGAAAAAAATGGCATAGTTCATTGCATGATTGGCAAGGTAAATTTTAGCTCTGATGATTTGGCTGCCAATGCTAAATCTGTTATAAAAGCTATAAGAGATGCTAAGCCGGAAGGCGTTAAAGGAAAATATATTAAAAAGTGCTATTTTAGTACAACTATGGGTAGTTCAGTTGAGCTACTTGAAAGTGGTTATAATGCATAATAAATTTTAAAAGTAATTACAACTATTTATATAATGAATAGAGAACAAAAAACTCAGTTAGTTGAAAATTTAAAGCATAATCTTGGTGCTAGTAAATTTGTAGCAATAGTTCACTATGCTGGTATTAATGATAAAAGTCTTTATGATATTAGGGTTAACTTAAAATCAAAAAGCTGTTCGATGAAAATTGTCAAGAATAACTTGACAAAGATAGCTATCAAAGACACTGATCTTGAAGTTATAACTCCACACTTGAATGGTCCTGTTGCATTGCTCTATTCTCAAGATCCAGTTACATTATCTAAGATTGTCTTAGAAAGTGCAAAGAAAAACAAAAATCTTAAAATAGTAACTGGTTATTTAGATAAATCACTAATTAATGAAGATAAAATTAAAGATTTAGCTAAATTAGGATCTTTAGAGGAAGTTAGATCTTCTTTTATTGGAGCTTTAAATGCCGTACCTTCTGGATTTATTAGAAATCTTAATTATAATAAAACTACTATAGTTTCTTTAATCAAGAACTACATAAAAAAAATTGAGTCGTAAGACTCTTTTTAATGAACATTGTTAGCTAATCATAAAAAACATATGATTTGCTGACAATGTTTTATCTGCTTATCGTACCTTGTTTTGTATGTGCAATAAGCTAAAACTAATTTATATTGGTTTATTAACTTTAATTAATTAAAAAAATGACTGCTAATTTAGAGGAATTAAGTAATACTTTGTCTGCTCTTACAGTTTTAGAGCTTTCTGAGTTAAGTAAAAAATTAGAAGAAAAGTGGGGTGTTAGTGCCGCTGCTTTTGCTCCTGCCGCCGCTGCTGCTGTTGTAGCTACAGCTGAAGTTGCTGAAGTAAAAGATAAATTTGAACTAGTTTTAGTTTCTGCTGGTGATAGTAAAATTAATGTTATTAAAGTTGCTAGAGAGATAACTGGCTTAGGTCTAAAAGAGGCCAAAGACTTAGTTGAAGGTGCTCCAAAAACTCTTAAAAGCGAGGTCCCTAAAGAAGAAGCCGAGCAGCTATTAAAGAAACTGCAAGATGCTGGCGCAAAAGCTGAGCTTAAATAATTTGCAATCTGCCTATTGAATCAAATAGGCAGATTCTTTGACACGCATTTTATTAGTCCTTGTAATATTTTAGATTAACAATTAGTCAGATTCGTGATGTTAGAACTTAAAAGTAACCTAACAAATCGATACCTACAATTCGTAAATAAACTTCCAACTATTTTATAGAGTAAGCATGGTGCAGATTAGAAATTTTGATCAAAATACTTTGAGAAAAAGTTTTAACTCAGAAAACAATAGCAAAGATTCCGTTCCTGATTTAACTTCCTTACAAAAAGATTCTTATAAAGATTTTTTACAATTTGATATTCCATCGAAAGATAGAAAGAATATAGGTATTCAATCTGTTTTTAAATCGGTATTCCCGATTTCTGATTCTGCAGGAAAGGTAACTATTGAATTTTTAGAGTATAATCTTGGAGATCCGAAATATGAAGTCAGTGAATGCGTATCAGCTGGTAGAACTTTTTCAGCTCCTCTTCGAGCTCAGTTAAGGCTTATTTTATGGCAACAGGATGATGAAAATTCTGATGTTAAAGAGATTAGATCAATAAAAGAACAAGAGGTATATCTATGTGAGGTACCTTTGATGACAGAAACAGGAAGTTTTGTTATAAATGGAGCAGAGAGAGTTATCGTTTCTCAAATGAGAAGAGCCCCTGGCGTATTTTTTGATAGCGAGAATGCAAAATTATCAGGATCAAAAACTTATTCTGCAAAAATTGTTCCATATATCGGATCTTGGCTTGATTTTGAATTTGATGGTAAAGATCTTTTGCATTTTAGAATTGATAAAAAGAAAAAAACACCCGTTTCATCATTGCTGAGAGCTATTGGTTTAAGTTCATCCGATATACTATCATTTTTTTATGGAGCTCAGGAAGCTAGGTTTGATAATGGTAAGTGGGTACTAGATTTTAATCCTGACTTATTCCTTGGTAAAAAATCTCCTTATAGTTTGGTATGCTCTAAAACTGGTAAGACAGTACTAGAGGAAGGTGATAAAGTTAATAAAAAAACTTTGCAGAAGTTAAATGAAGCTAACTTTAAAAGTTACATTTTAACAGAAGATGTTTTATATGGATATGTAGTGGTAGAAGATCTTTATGAATCTGAAACTGGTGAAATACTTATAGAATCTGGATCTGAGCTTAATAGCGAAGGTTTAGACGTTTTACGAAAGCTTAATTTTGATAAAATCAAGATTGTCAATCCAAGTAAATCAGATATTGGTACATATATCTATAACACCATGATGTCTGATAAAAGTCAAAATGAAAAAGATGCTCTTTTTGAAATTTACAAATCAGTAAGATTAGGTGAGGCACCTTCATCTGTTGATATTGCTAAAAATTATTTTGATAATCTGTTTTTTTCTGACTACCGCTATAATTTGTCTGAAGTTGGTAGAATGAAGATAAATCATAGACTTGGAATTGATGTGGATCAAAATTTAACCCACCTTTCTAAAGAAGATATAAAAAATACTATAAGAATTTTATGTGAAATTAAGCATAATGATTTAAAAACTGATGACATTGATAGTCTTTCAAATAGAAGAGTTAGATCCGTTGGCGAGCTCGTTGAAAATCAATTAAGAATTGGAATGGTTAGAGTTGAAAAAACCATTCTAGAAAAAATAGGATCTGTTGAAGTTGATACTATAATGCCACAAAGTTTAATAAATTCAAAACCTCTTATAACTGCTGTTAAAGATTTTTTTGCTACCTCTCAATTATCTCAATTTATGGATCAAACTAATCCATTATCTGATATAACTCACAAGAGAAGAATATCTGCCCTTGGCCCAGGTGGATTAACTAGAGAAAGAGCTAGCTTTGAAGTCAGGGATGTTCATCCAACTCACTATGGTAGAATTTGTCCAATTGAAACTCCTGAAGGTCAAAATATTGGTTTGATTAATAGCTTGGCTACTTATGCTAGGGTTAATAAATATGGTTTTATTGAGACTCCATATCGAAAAGTTAACAATGGTTATATTACTAGTGAGATTGTTTATCTATCGGCAATGGAGGAGTCTGAATTCACTATTGCTCAATCCAATATCAACACTAATGATGAAGGAAAGATAATTTCCGAAATAGTACGCTGTCGTAAAAATAACGAATTTATTATATCTGCCCCTAGTGAAGTAGATTATGTGGATGTTTCAACTAAGCAAATAGTATCAGTGGCTACGACATTAATTCCTTTTTTAGAGAATGATGATGCTAATAGGGCTTTGATGGGTTCAAACATGCAACGTCAAGCTGTTCCTCTTTTGATTCCGGATGCTCCATTAGTTGGTACTGGAATGGAGGCTGTTATTGCTGCTGATTCTGGAGTAGCTATTAAAGCAAAAGATAGTGGTATAGTAAAATTTGTTGATGCGTCTAAAATCATCATCGAATCCGAATCTGATGATTTGCCATGCGTTGAGGTTTACAATCTAAAAAAATATAAGCGCACAAATCAAGACACTTGTGTTAATCAAAAGCCTGTGGTAGAAATTGGGCAAAGAGTAACTAAAGGTCAGATTATTTCAGACGGTCACAGTATTAAAAATGGTGAAATAGCTCTTGGTAAAAATGTTAGAGTTGCTTTTATGCCATGGAATGGTTATAATTTTGAAGATTCTATAATTATTTCTGAAAAAATAATCTCTGATGATGTCTTTACCTCAATCCATATTGAAGAGTTAGAGGTAGTTGCTAGAGATACTAGATTAGGACCTGAAGAAATTACACGAGATATTCCAAATATCAGTGAAGAAGTGTTATCTAAGCTTGATGAAGAGGGTATTATACATATAGGTGCTGAAATTGCTCCTGGTGACATTTTGGTTGGTAAAACCACCCCTAAAAGCGAAGCTCCTATGACTCCAGAAGAAAAACTGTTAAAGGTTATTTTTGGTGAAAAAGCTTCTGATGTTAAAGACTCTTCTCTTTATGCTTCTGCAGATGTAAGTGGTACAGTTGTTGATGTTAAAATATTTTCGCGTAAAGGTATAGAAAAAGATGAAAGATCTATCTATATCGAAATGCAAAAAATTGAAGAATTAAGAAAAGCAAAAGATTTAAGGGTGGAGTTTTTAGATAACTCTCTAACTAACTCTTTAACAAAAGCATTTCTTAATAAAAAAATTACCAACAATATCTCTGATATTAAAATTGGGTCCAAACTTGATGAAAAAACTATATCTTCATTATCTGTTAAGCAATTAACAAAAATCACTATTGATGATTCAGAAGTAATGAATAAAGTTGAAGAGATTGTTAAGATTTATAATAGTCAAATTCTAGAGATAGAAAAAGAATTTGAAAATTCATCTTTACGTATTAAGTCAGGAGATGAGCTTGGTCAAGGAGTTTTAAAAGTGGTAAAGATATATGTTGCTTCAAAATATAGATTGCAACCAGGAGACAAAATGGCTGGACGCCATGGTAATAAAGGTGTAGTATCTAAGATCGCTCCGGTTGAAGATATGCCTTATTCCGAAGATGGTCAGCCTGTTGATATTGTGCTTAATCCTCTAGGTGTTCCCTCTAGGATGAATATAGGTCAGATTCTAGAAACACATTTAGGATTTGCGTCAAAAGAGCTTGGAAATCAAATTGCTAGAATCATTGACGATTCTACTAAAGCTAAAGATGAGATAATTAACGCTTTGAAAGATAAATTATTAAAAATCTATTCAAATCGCGATGAAGTTAAGAAAATTAAATCAATGACGGATAGACAATTAATTGACTTTGCAAATCGAGTTAGAAATGGCGTGCCTTTTGCTACTGGTATCTTTGAAGGATTTAAAGAAGAATACATTTCTAAACTGTTAAATCTTGCTGGTGTCGATGAGTCTGGTCAAATAAATCTCTATGATGGTAAGACTGGAGATAAATTTGATAGACCTGTTACGGTTGGTTATATTTATATGCTTAAGTTACATCACTTGGTTGATGATAAGATTCATGCAAGATCAATTGGTCCTTATAGCTTAATTACTCAACAGCCTTTAGGAGGTAAATCACATTTCGGCGGTCAAAGATTTGGTGAGATGGAGTGCTGGGCATTGCAAGCTTATGGCGCATCTTATACTTTACAGGAAATGCTAACTGTTAAATCTGATGATGTGGTCGGTAGAATAAAAATATACGAGTCAATAATTCAAGGTAATCAGAACTTTAATTGCGGTATCCCTGAATCATTTAATGTTATGATCAAGGAAGTTCGCTCCCTTGGTCTTAATATTGAACTAGTGGAAATAGAATAAATTTTAATATTACATTATTTAACATATGTCTTTAGTAGGAACTTCTTCCCATGGTCTTTTAAGTATTAACTCAAATAGTGCAGTAGATTTGCTTGATTTTAATGCCATAAGAATTTCAATTGCTGCTCCAGAAAAAATAAGATCATGGTCTTATGGTGAAGTCTGTAAGCCAGAAACTATAAATTACAGAACTTTTAAACCAGAAAGAGAAGGTCTTTTTTGTGCAAGAATTTTTGGCCCCATAAAAGATTATGAATGTTTATGTGGTAAATATAAGCGCATTAAATACAAAGGTATTGTTTGCGAAAAATGTGGCGTTGAAGTAACTTCATCAAAAGTTAGAAGGGAAAGAATGGGTCATATTGAGCTTGCAGCTCCAGTTTCTCATATTTGGTATCTTAAATCTCTTCCATCAAGAATAAGTGCAATTCTAGGCACGACCTTAAAAGCTGTTGAGAAAGTAATATATTTTGAGTCTTATATAGTGACTGATAGCCTGATGTCAACTTTTGAAGATGGTGAAATATTAAGCGAAGAGGAGTATGAAAAAGCTCAAGAAGAGCACGGTTATGGCAGCTTTGTTGCTGAAATGGGTGCAGAAGCTGTAAGAAAAGTTTTAGAAAAACTTGATCTTGTAACTTTGCAGCAACAATTGCGCGAAGATTTATCTACTCAGACATCTGAGTTAAAAAGAGAAAAAACTATCAAGAGATTAAAATTAGTAGAGCAATTTCTTGAGTCCGATAATAAGATAGAGGATATGATTTTAACTGTTTTGCCAGTTATTCCTCCTGATATCAGGCCTCTTGTTATGTTAGATGGTGGTCGCTTTGCAACATCTGATCTTAATGAATTATATCGCAGAGTAATTAATCGTAACAATCGCCTAAGAAGATTAATTGAACTTGGAGCTCCAGATATTATAATTAGAAATGAAAAAAGGATGCTACAAGAGTCGGTCGATGCCTTGCTTGATAATGGTCGCTCTGGTGCTGTTGTTAAAAATGCTAGCAAAAAACCATTCAAATCTTTAAGTGAAATGCTTAAAGGTAAGCAGGGTCGCTTTAGGCAAAATCTTCTAGGTAAAAGAGTTGATTATTCTGGTAGAAGTGTTATAGTCGTTGGTCCAGAATTAAAATTACATCAATGCGGCCTTCCGAAGAAGATGGCCTTAGAGTTATTTAAGCCTTTTATTTATTCTAAATTAGAATTATACGGTAAGTCTCCTTCGATTAAAATTTCAAAAAAAATGGTTGAGGCCAAGAGAACGGAGGTTTGGGATATTCTGGATGAAGTTATTAAAGAGCATCCGGTGCTTCTAAATCGCGCTCCAACTCTACACAGGCTTGGTATTCAGGCCTTTGAGCCAGTTTTAACAGAAGGTAAAGCGATTCAATTGCATCCATTAGTTTGTGCTGCTTTCAATGCTGACTTCGATGGTGACCAAATGGCTGTGCATGTTCCTTTATCTATTGAAGCTCAAGTTGAAACTAGAGCTTTGATGATGTCCACTAATAATATTCTAAGTCCAGCCAATGGTAAGCCTATCATAGTACCGTCGCAAGATATTATTTTGGGATTGTATTATATATCAATGGTCGGTAAAGATTATGAAAGTGAAGATATAAAGCCTCGTCCAATTGCTAATGAGCATGAAATGGAACATGCTTTAGCTAATAATGTAATAAAAATTCACGATAAAATTTTATATCGCTTTACCACAAGAGACGAATTTGCAGAAAAAGTAACAAAAAGAGTCGTTACAACAGCTGGTCGCGTTATGATATATAACGTTTTACCAAAAATAATGCGAAGTGATTTTGATCTGGTAAATAAAGTAATGTCAAAAAGAACGGTTACAGAGTTAATTGACTTAGTATATCGTAATTGCGGTCAAAAAGAAACTGTTATGTTTTGCGATAGAATAATGAATTTAGGTTTTAAAAATGCTTGCAAAGCCGGAGTTTCTATTGGTAAAGACGATATGATTATTCCTAGTTCTAAACAAGAAAAGATTAACCAATCTTTAGAAAAAGTAAAAAAACTTGATGAACAATATCGCGACGGATTAATAACCGCTGGTGAAAGGTATAACAAAGTTATTGATGAATGGAGTGAATGTACATCAAAAATCTCTAAAGAAATGATGTCTAATATATCTTCTTATAACAAGCCGCAAGATGTAAATTCTATTTTTATGATGGCTGATTCTGGCGCTCGTGGTTCAGAAAGTCAAATTAAACAGGTTGCTGGTATGAGGGGATTGATGGCTAAAGCTAATGGTGAAATTATAGAAACCCCAATATTTTCTAATTTTAAAGAAGGTTTGAATGTATTAGAATATTTTATTTCAGCTAACGGTGCAAGAAAAGGTTTAGCGGATACAGCTCTTAAAACAGCTAATTCAGGTTATTTAACTAGAAGATTGGTTGACGTTTCTCAGGATTGCATTATTATCGAAGATGATTGTAAAACTAAAGAGGGTATTACTATTGAATCTATAGTTGATGACGGTAGAGTAGTCTCTTCTTTATCAGATCAGGCGTTAGGAAGGGTACCTTTGGAAGATGTTATTGTAAATGATTCAGTTTTAGTTAAGAGTGGTGATATGATTGACGAACAAGCTTCAGATATTATTGCTGAATCTAGTCTTAAAAAGATAAAAGTTCGCTCAGTTTTAACATGTGAGACTAAAGATGGCGTTTGTGTTAAATGTTACGGACGTGATCTAGCTACTGGTAATCTAGTTAGTGTTGGTGAGGCTGTTGGTGTTATTGCTGCTCAATCAATTGGTGAGCCAGGTACTCAGCTTACAATGAGAACTTTCCATATTGGTGGTGCGGCTCAGCGCGGTTCAGAGCAATCATCGATTATAGCTTTAGAAGAGGGGACAGTTAAATTCTCTGATCGTGGTACAATCACTGATAGAAATGGAAATATCGTTGTCACTAATCGTAATTCTGAGATTAGCGTTATTGATAATAATGGAAACGAGATCCAAAGTTATAAATTGCCTTATGGCGCTTTTGTTAATCGTGCAAATGGTGCTAAAGTTACAAAAGGAGACCATTTATCAGAGTGGGATCCTTATAACATTCCAATAATTGCAGAAGTTGATGGAGTGGTAGAATATAAGGATCTTATTGAAAATGTTTCTTTGAGAGAAAAGATAGACGAAGATACTGGTGTATCAACCAAAATAATTATTGAATGGAAGCAGTATAATAAACAGGATATTAAGCCAAGAATTGCTATAGGAAGTAAAGAATATACTTTATCAATCAATACTGTAATAAGCGTTTTAAATGGTTCAGAAGTGAAAGCTGGAGATATAATTGCCAGAATTCCAAAAGAATCTTCTAAAACAAAAGATATTACTGGCGGTCTTCCTCGAGTTGCAGAGCTTTTTGAAGCTCGTAAGCCAAAAAATGCTTCTGTAATTAGCGAAATTGATGGTATCGTTGAATTTGGTAAAGATTATAAAACTAAGCGCAAAATTATTATAAGATCTGAAAACGCTTCTATTGAGCCAGTAGAATATAGTATATCAAAAACAAAACACTTATTTGTAGGTGAGGGTGATCATGTAAAAAAAGGTGATATATTAGTTGACGGCAATCCTGTTCCTCATGATATTTTAAGAATTAATGGGTTGCAAGCGTTTGCTAGCTATATAATTAATGAAGTTCAAAAAGTTTATCGTATGCAAGGTGTAAAAATTGACGATAAGCATATTGAGGTTATTTTAAGCATGATGCTTAAGCGAGTTGAAGTTACTAAAACTGGGGATACTACATTACTTGTTGGTGAGGTTGTTGATCAAGACGTTTTTGAAGAAATCAATCAAAAAGTTATTAATAACAAAATGCAGCCTGCTGAATGTGTGCCAGTTTTACTTGGTATTACCAAAGCATCTTTGCAAACAAAGTCATTTATTTCAGCAGCATCATTCCAAGAAACTACTAGAGTTTTGACTGATGCATCTGTACAAGGTAAATATGATAAACTTAAAGGTTTAAAAGAAAATATTATCGTTGGACGCCTTATACCTGCTGGTACTGGCTTGATTGCTAATCAATATCACCAAAAAGTAATGAAGCTAAGAAAAGCTGCTAATAATTCTTTGCCATCTGTTAATGATAAAAATTCATCAAAAACAGAATTAGCAAGTAACGATAATAGTGCAATTGCACAATAGAATATTTGTAATATTTTTATCTTTATTAAATTTTCTATTGTAAATTTAGAAAATTATAAAATAGAATTCTTTATCAGATAATATTCATAACATTTCTTTATCTGATAAAGGCATTTCTATAATAAAATAGCAATCCATTAATTCATTATTGTAATTAATGGTTACTGTTTTATGATTAACTTTTTCCTTGGTAGCTCAGTGGTAGAGCAGTTGGCTGTTAACCAATTGGTCGGGGGTTCGAATCCCTCCCAAGGAGCCACATTTTTTAAGGCTTCTCGCCTTTATCTTTTTTTCTTCAGTTTGTTCGGGGATACTTTGGGGATACTTTTGAAGCTATTCTTAGTTATTGTTGTGACCAAAGATTCTTGTATTTAAAGCCTCTTTCCAAAAGTTT